>JALZAE010000002.1 GCA_030948535.1 Gemmatimonadota bacterium
CTCGCGCAACCGATCGAGCACGCGGCGGTACTGGTACGCCGCCTTGAGCTCCCCCTGCACGAGGTGCGCGGCCGTCTCCGCTACCGTGGCCTGCTGGCGCGCGGCCACGACGTGCACGTCGAGCTGCGACAGCACGAAGTTCATCTGCTGGAGCAGCCCGGCGGTTTGATCGGGCGTGCGCGCCTCTTCAGTCACGCGCGCGCGTCCGGCCTCGCGCGTCGCCTCGATCGCCGCGGCTTCACGCTCGGCCGCGTCGGCCTGGGCACGCGCGTGCGCGAATCGCGTCGCGACCTCCTGCTCCTTGCGCGCGCGAAGATCGAGCAGTCGCTGGAGTGAGAACTTGAACATGATCAGTTCTTTCTCCGAGACAGCGTCTCGATCTGCGCGGCGAGCGCGATGAGACTCGTGCGCGACTCGGCCATCGGCGTGTACTCGTCGGGGCGTTGGCGCAGAAAGGTGAGCGCGCTCTCGCGAAACTGGATCGCCGCGTCGACGTTCGGGTCGGAGCCCTTCACGTACGCGCCGACCATGATCAGATCTTCCTTCTCGCGATACGCGGCTTCCATGCGCAGGAGCGCGTTGGCGCTCCCCTTCTGCGATTCGTCGATCACGTGATCGCGCACGCGGCTCTTGCTCTCGAGCACGTCGATCGACGGATAGTGGCCCGCGGCGGCGAGCTTCCGCGTGAGGACGATGTGACCATCGAGGATCGACCGCGCGGCGTCGGCGACGGGTTCGTTGAAGTCATCGCCGTCGACGAGTACGGTGTAGAGTCCCGTGATGCCGCCGCGGCTGCCGTTGCCTGCGCGCTCGAGCAGGCGCGGCAATGAAGCGAACACCGAAGGCGGATAACCTTTCGTGGTCGGCGGCTCGCCGCAGGCGAGGCCGATCTCGCGCCACGCCATCGCGACGCGCGTGATCGAGTCGACCATCAAGAGCACCTGCTTGCCCTGATCGCGGAAGTACTCGGCGATGGCGGTGGCGACGAGTGCGCCGCGCGCGCGGACGAGCGCGGCCTGGTCGCCGGTGGCGACGATGATCACCGAGCGCGCGAGCCCTTCGGCGCCCAACGAGTGCTCGAGGAAATCGCGCACTTCGCGCCCGCGCTCGCCGAGCAGCGCGATCACGTTCACGTCGGCGCGGGCCCGGCGCGCGATCATGCCGAGCAGCGTCGACTTGCCGACGCCCGAGCCGGAGAAGATGCCGACGCGCTGGCCCTTTCCGATCGTGAGCGTGCCGTCGATGGCACGCACGCCCGTCTCCAATGGCGTGTCGATGATCTGGCGGTCGAGCGGATTGGGCGGCTCGGCGGACAGCGGCACCCGCTCGACGATCTCGAGCTTTCCTTTGCCGTCGATCGGATGACCGAGGCCGTTGAGCACGCGCCCGAGCAAGCCCGGTCCGACGTCGACGCCGAAGCTGCGGCCGAGCGGCTGCACGCTCGCGGCGGGATGAATGCCGTCGAGCTCGCCCAGCGGCATCAACAGCACGCCGCGCTGGTGGAAGCCGACGGCTTCAGCGAGCACGCTGCGATCTTCGGTGAGGCTGGTGATGCGGCAGAGCTCACCGAGCCCGACATCGATGCCGGCGGCTTCGACGACCAGGCCGACGACGCGCGTGACGCGGCCGAACGAGGCGAAGCGCGGAACGTCCGCGATGCGGCGCACCAGATTGTCCGTCGCGGTGCTCGACACCGGCGTCGGCCGTCGGGCGTCCGGCGTCGGGCGCCGGGACGTCTCGTGATGCGGCTGGTTGTCCATCACGCGTTCGTGTACGTGAGACGGCGGTACAGACGCTCGAGCGCGGTATCGACGCGGCCATCGACGATGCGGTCGCGGCCTTCGACGACGCAGCCACCGGGCGCGATCGACGCGTCGGCCTGCCAGCGCAGCTCGCGGCCTGGCGAAACGGCGAGGGGCTGGCCGTCCGGACCGTTGGCGGTCGTGATCGCCGACAGGTCGAGCGGGTTCACGCGAATGCGGACGGGCTGATCGATCGGAAACTCGGTCAGCGCGCGACGCACCAGGTCGGCGATGGCTTCGCCGTCCATGTTGAGCTCGCGACCGACGATCTGTCTGGCGATGGCGATCGAGAGCGCGGAGATATTCTCCTCGATCATGCCGGCCCACTTGGTCTCGCCGGCGCGAATCTCATCGAGCGCGCGCTCCGTCGCCTTGACGGCGTTGCGCGTGCGCGCCGATTCACCGGTCTCTCCTTCGCGGCGTCCATCCTCGAAGCCGCGGCCATACGCATCCGCGAGCGCGTCCGCGAGCTCCTGCGCGCGGCGCGCCTCCGCTTCGTTCTCGCGCAGGGCGGCCTGCATCGCCTCGCTGTCGGGCACGGTCTCGTTCCCATCGACCGGCACGGTGTCGGCCAGATGATGGACGTTCGAGAGATCGAACTCCGCCAGCGCCCATTCCTGGGCGGCGAAATCGCTTGCCTGGTGCACCGCGCCCTTGAACGCGCTCATACGACCATGTCGTCAGAGCCGCCGCCGATGACGATCTCGCCCGCTTCTTCTAGTCGGCGAATCGCGGCGACGATGTTGGACTGCGCCGCCTCGACATCGCGCATGCGAACGGGGCCGAGCATTTCCATCTCTTCGTTCAGCGCTTCGGCGGCGCGCTGCGACATGACGCCTGTCATCCGCGTGCGCAGCTCTCCGCTCGCCGCCTTGAGGGCGAGCGCCAGCTCCTTGGTGTCCATCTCGCGCAACAGACGCTGCAAGCTGCGGTCGTCGAGCGACTGAATGTCCTCGAAGACGAACATCAAGTTCTTGATCGCTTCGCTCAGAATCGGATCGCGCTCGGTCACGCCGTCCATGATCGTCTTCTCGAGCGACGCGTTGAGCAGATTGAGCACCGCGGCCACCGCCGCCGGTCCGCCGGAGAGACTCGTGCCCTGCGACGACGCCAGATCCATCTCGCTGCCGAGCGAGCGCTCGATGAGCTGCAGCATCTCGGGCGAGCCCTTCTCCATCTTGGCCATGCGCCACACGACTTCGCTGCCGAGCGCGGGTTCGATCTCCTTCAGGATCGCGGCCGTCTTCTCGGTATCGATGTGCGCGAGCACGAGAGCAACCGTCTGCGGATGCTCGCCGCGCAGCATGTGCGCGAGCTGCTGCGGATCGGCGCCGCGAAGGCGATGCAGCCCGAGATTTTCCGTGAGCTGGCTCTGCACGCGCTTGAGCACCGCGCCCGCTTTCGTCGAGCCAAACGCCTTTTCGAGAATGTCGCGCGCGTAGTCGACGCCACCTTCGGCGAGGTACCCGGCAGCCATCGACGTCTCGACATATTCACTGAGCACCGCGTCGGCGAGCTCGCCCTTGACGTGCTCGAGGCGTGCGATCTCGTAGCTGATCGCCTCGACCTCGTCGGGGAAGAGCTTCTGCGTGAGCTTCGACGCCGAGTCGGAGCCGAGCACCATGCACAGGATCGCGGCCTTCTGCTTTCCATTGAGGGCCGTCGTATCGGTCATCCGCGCGAGCGAGAGTGACTCAGCCATCTTACACAGCCTCCTTCAGCCAAGCCCGCAACAGCTTGGCGGCCGATTCGGCGTCGTGATCGACGTGGGCGATCACGCGGTCGCGCATCTCGGTGTTGATGATCGGCGCGATCTCTTTCGGCGCGATCGCGGCGATCAGGCTGTTGGGATCGTCGGCCGGCACGAGCATCGTCGAGCCGTCGGCGTTCGTCGACAGAATTAGCTGCGGCGGCGGCGGATTTTTGAGCGCCTTGATCACCATCAGCGCGACGATGAACGTCAGGATCAAACCGAGGAGGGTGATCGCCGGGCGCCAGTACGTCTGCGTCAGCTGCATCGCGTCGAGCTTCGGCGCGACGGTCTTCACCAGCGCGCCATCGAAGGGGATGCTGACGACGGAGATGTGATCGCCGCGGATCGAATCGAGGCCGACGGCGCCGCGCACGAGCTGATTGATGCGGTCGAGCTCGGCGGCGGAGCGGGGGACGGTCTTCGCCGAATCACCGTTGCCGACGATCTTGTCGTTGACGAGCACGGCGACGGTGAGCCGCTTGATGTTGCCGATCGCGCCCGAGAAGGTCTCGAGGCTGCGCGTGTTCTCGTAGGTGGTGGCCGTGTTGGTCGACGCCGCGCCGCCCTGCGCGCCCGGCGTGATCTCGCTCTTCTGTTCCTGCGTGGTGATCTGCTGGTTCGGGTCGACGGCCTGGGTCGTCCGCTCGACGCGGTCGAAGTTGATCGCCGCGGCCACTTGCACGCGCGCGTTCTTGAAGCCGACGATCTGCGAGACCATCTGCTCGGCCTTCGTCTGCAAGTACGTCTCGACCTCGCGCTGCACGCCGAGCTGGCGCGAGCTGAGTCCTTCCGGCGAGGCATCGTTCGACGTCGACAGCAGCCGGCCGCCATCATCGACGACCGTCACGTGATCGGAGGTCAATCCATCGACGGAGCTGGCGACGAGGTGCGCGATCCCCTGCACGACGTCGGGCGTCGGCGACGCGCCGTTGTTCAGCTTGAGCACGACGCTCGCTTCACTCTGGCGCTCGGCGGTGCGGAAGCTGCTCGACTCGAGCAGCGCGAGATGCACCTGCGCCGTCTCGATGCCGCGCATCTTGCCGATCGTCCGCTCGAGCTCCCCCTCGAGCGCCCGGCGATAGTTGACCTTCTGCGTGAAGTCCGTCATCCCCCAGCTCGGCTGATCGAACAGCTCGAGGCCGGGGCGGCCCGCGTTCGGCATGCCGCCGCCCTTGGCGACGAGCACGCGCGCGCGAGCGAGGTCGGCCGTGGCGACTTGCACTTCGGTGCCGCCCTTCTCGAGATGGTACTTGAGCCCGGCCTGATCGAGCTTCTCCGTGACGACGCCGACCGCTTCGATCGGTACGTTCTGAAACGCCGGCACCCACGTCGGGGCCGTCGCCCATCGCGACACGAAAAAGATGAGCAGCGTCGCGGCGAGCCCCGCGCCAATGATCATGGCGCGGGATTTTCCGCCGAGTCGCTCGAGGACGAGATCGAATTGCTCACGCATTTACTGGGAACCGGTGCGAGGTGCGAAGTATTGGCGCGGCACTTACGACTGCATGTTGATGACGGTGCGGTACGCGTCCGTGAACTTGTTGCGCAGCTCGACCATGAACTCGAGCGCGATGCCGGCCTCTTCCGTGGCCGCCATCACCTGATGCAGCTCGACGGGCTCGCCGTGGAGATACTTGGCGGTGAGATCCTGCGCCGCGTCTTGCGCCTGCGACGCTTCGCCGATCGCCTTCTTCAGCGTGTCGCCGAACGACGTGCCGCCGCTTTTCGGCTTGAGGAAGTCGATCGTCTGGCCGCGGTCGCCGCCGACGCCGATCTGTCCGATCGAGCCGCGCATTGCTCCAATGGGATCGCTCATGCGCCGGGCCTCAAACCTTCACATCGAGACGGCCGCCACGAGCGACCGGGGGCGGCGGCGCGTGGTTGGCGGTCATGATGCGACCGTAGGTGAGCGGGCCCATCGCGCCGGCGCGGGCGAAGAACTGCCGCTCGCTCTGGCTGAGCACGCTCCACAATTCCGGATCGGTCCCCTTCGGCGCTTCGACCGGCAGTGCATTGACGCCCGCCGCCGCGCCCGTCTTCGGACCCTGCGGCAGCGCCGGCTGCGCCTGCGGGACGTTCGTCGTCGCGGGACGCGCGACACCCGTGTCGACGCGCGGCGCCGAGGGACGAATGCCAGGCGTGTAGGTGTTGGTGATCGAGGAGATGCTCATCTATGAAAACCCGGTGCGAGATACGCGGTGTGAAGTGCGCGAATGCGGTGCGGAGCGAGCGTCAGATATCGATGGCGCGTCGGAGCATGCTCTTCGCCGACTGAAAGACGGTCGCGTTCGCTTCGTAGACGCGGCGGGCGTCCATGAGGTCGACCATCTCATCGGTGATGCGGACGTTCGGGTAGCGCACGTAGCCGTTCTTGTCGGCGTCGGGATGGCCGGGCTCGTACACGAGCGGTCCCTCTGAGTTGTCTTGCCCGATGCCCGTGACGCGTACGCCGGTGACGAGATCTTCCGGCGTGCCCGGCATCGGAATCGGCGCGATCGCCGCGATTTGCGGCAATCCCAGCACACCATTGCTCTCGAGCTCGGCGCGGAATCCGGCCGAGTCGATGTTCTGCTGTTCCATGGTCACCGTGCGGCGCTTGTACGGACCACCCGCATCCGTGTGCGTCGTCTCGGAGTTGGCGATGTTCTGCGAGACCACATCGAGCCGCTGCCGCTGCGCCGAGAGACCGCTGGCGGCGATCGCGAGGGAGCGGAACATCGAGCGAACGATCGGTTGTCCACCGAAGCCGATCGGTTTGATGGGGCCGAATGGGCTCGTCATGGCTTACTTGTCCCTCAGCGCGGTGCGAATCTGCGTGTACGCCTTCTCGAGCAGCTTGGAGGTCGCTTCGTAGTGCAGCTGCTCGTCGGCGAGACTCACCATCTCCGTCTCGAGGTCGACCGGCTCATTGCGCTGGGCGACGCCGGGCTGTCCGTTCTGTTGCAGCTGCCCCTTGAGCGCGAAGCCGTCGGCGCCTTTGAGCGTCGCCTGCGCCACGCGCGCGCTGATCGAGCGAACGCGCTGGCTGCCGACGTCGAGCCCTTCTCTCAGCATGTTGGCCGACGACACACGACCGATAAAACCGAAGAGCATGGGGAGGGTCTGGTGGTGGGGAGGGCGTGGCGGGATCGGCGACTACGTGCGACGCGATACAGTTGGCGGTACTCCTTGCGGGCCCTGTAAAGGCACGCGCGGTGCCACACTTGTGAGCGAAAAAAAACGCCCTCCGTTTCGGAGCGCGTCCTGTTCGCAATGCGTTGCGTGCGAGAGAGTTTGCGGCGTTGCTGCCTAACGAGTCGAGCGGCGAATTTGCATCGCTCGACGCAAAGTGCCGCTAGGCAAATAGCGCCAATGCGGAAGGAATTGCCGACCGTTTCTGGTGCATGCGGCGTCACTCATCGACATCGCGTCCGGGACCGTTGAGCTTGTTGCGCAGTGTGCGCACGCTGATGCCCAACATCTCGGCCGCTTTCGTCCGATTGTTGTCGGCCGCGATGAGCGCGCGCTGGATCAGCACCTGCTCCGCTTCGGCGACGTTGAGCGTCTCGAGAACGATGCCGTTGGCCGTTGCGACCGAGCCCGCGCCCTCGGCCATGAGCGCCGCGTAGGACGGCCGCTGCGGCGCGCCGGCGAAGGAGTGCGTGAGACCGAACCGCTGTCCCTCGAATGCCTGCACCTGCAACACGGGCTCCGTGCTGAGGATCACCGCGCGCTCGACCGCGTGCTGCAACTCGCGCACGTTGCCCGGCCACGAGTAGCGCGTGAGCATCTCCACCGCCTCGGTGCTGAGTCCGGTGATTTCCTTCCCCGTCTCACTCGCGGTGCGCATGGCGAATCGGTACGCGAGGAGCGGCACATCTTCGGAGCGCTCGCGCAGGGGCGCGATGCGGATCGGGATGACACTCAGGCGATAGAAGAGATCTTGGCGAAAGGTGCCCGCCGCCGCTTCCGCGGCGAGATCGCGGTTGGTGGTCGCGATGATGCGAACGTCGACTCTGATTGGAGAGGTCCCGCCGACGCGCTCGAATTCCTGCTCCTGCAGCACGCGCAGCAGCTTGGCCTGGAGGTCGAGCCGCATCTCCGAGATTTCGTCGAGCAGCAGTGTGCCGCGATGTGCGCGCTCGAAGGCGCCTTCCACACGCTTCACGGCGCCGGTGAAAGCCCCGCGCTCGTGACCGAAGAGCGCGCTCTCGACGAGACCTTCCGGGAGGGCGGCGCAATTCAATTTGATGAAGGGGCGGTCGCGGCGATCCGACTGATCGTGGATGGCGCGCGCGAAAAGCTCCTTGCCCGTGCCCGATTCCCCTTGGAGCAGCACCGTGGCGCGCGTCGGCGCGGCCATGGCGACCGTTTGCAGCAGGCGCCGGATCGCCGTCGACTCGCCGATGATCTGGCGCTCGTTCCGGAACTCCATCACTTCGCGCCGCAGCGCCTCGTTTTCTTTGCGCAGCCGCACGAACTCGAGCGCTTGCTCGACGGCGAGCTCGAGCTGCTCGGGGCGGATGGGCTTCGTGATGTAGTCAACCGCACCGGCTTTGATAGATGCGACGGCATGCTCGATCGACGCATAGCCGGTGAGCATGATCAGCGGAATGTCGTAGCCTTCGCGCGCGATCAGATCGAGAAGCTCTAATCCGGTGAGCCCCGGCATCCGATAATCAGAGATGATGAGGTCGACACCGCCCCGCGCGAGCACTTGCAGCGCCTCGGGAACGTTACGGGCCGATACGGGACGATGACCTGCTCTCTCGAGAGTATCCTCGAGGATCAGACCGACAGAGGGTTCATCGTCCACGCAGAGGATCGTCGACACTTGCTCGGTGCGCGTGCGCGAGGCGCGGTGCGCGATGGCGGTTTGCGGGGGCTGTGCGGATGGGCGGCGACATGCGGCGCTCAAGTTCCCGGTTCCGCCTTCCGAGACTACACGATTAACCGCCGGTCTATGCAACAGGGCGGACTCGGTCAACCAACGGTGAGCGCATGCGTATCACAAACAGCATTATCCGCGACAATGCGGTAGCGGGACTCCAGTCGAATCTGCGCGCCATCAACACGGCGCAAGCGCAGGTGAGCTCAGGTCTTCGCATCGCGCGAACCTCCGACGATCCAGCGGGCTCGGCCAGCGTCATGCACGCCGGCGGCTCGCTTCGGGCACTCGATCAATACAAGAAGAACATCACGACGGCGTCGACACGCGTCTCGGCCGAAGAGACGGCGGTCAACAGTCTCAATGATGTGTTGACGCGCGCCAAGGAGCTGGCGACGTCGCAAGCATCGGACACAGCCAACGCGGGCAGCCGCGCGTCGGCGAAGACCGAGGTGGATGCCCTGATGGCTCAGGCGATCCAGCTCGGCAACACCAAGTTCGGCGATGAGTATCTGTTCGGCGGCGTGCAGTCGCAGACCGCACCATTCGATCCGACGCAGCCCGGCTTCAGTGCCGCTGCGCCGACCGGCGAGCGCCTCGTCGAGGCGTCGGCCAACCAGCTGCTCAAGTCGACGCACAACGGTGCGCAGGTCTTTCTGGATTCGGGCGCGCTCGCGGCGCTCAAGCAGCTCTCCGATGCGCTCGGCACCGACGACACTTCGCAGATCAGTGCGTCGATGGCGAACATCGATTCGTCTTTCGCCAGTGTGCAGGATGTGCTCGGCGAGATCGGCGCGCGCAGCAATCAGCTTCAGGTGACGAACTCGAACCTGGACGCGCTGAAAATCAATCTCCAGACCTTCAAATCGGATCTTCAGGACGTCGATCTCGAGAAGGCGGTGACCGAGTTGGTGAGCCGGCAGACCGCGTACCAAGCGGCGATGCTCGCGACCTCTCGCGTCATGGGAATGACCCTCACCGACTATCTCCGATGACACCTTCCGCCGCCGCGGCATTCACACCCCGATCAGACGTGCTCGTTCATTCAGATCTCCTCGGACCGATCTCGGTATCCGCTGGCGAGATCATCATCTTTCCGGCCGGCCTGTTCGGCTTCCCCGAGTGCCGCTCCTTCGTGCTCGTCGCCACCGCGCGCGACGGCATGTTCTGGCTGCAGTCGGCGGAGTACGGCACGCTGGCTTTCCTGGTCGTCGATCCCTTTCTGTTCTTCGCGGACTACTCGGTGGACCTCGCGCCGATCGAGCTCGCGAAGCTCGAGGCGAAGGACGCCACCGACATCGCCGTGCTCACGATCGTGACGCTGCCGCGCAGCCGCGACGACATCGCGACCGCGAACCTGCAGGGTCCGATCGCGTTCAACCTGGGCTCGCGGCTGGCGAAACAGATCGCGATCCCGGACAGTGACTTTGGTGTGCAGTGCCCGATCGATCTCTCGATGACTGCCACCAGCTGACAACGTAGACCAGAACTGACA
>JALZAE010000019.1 GCA_030948535.1 Gemmatimonadota bacterium
ACCTAGGCCCACGTCGTCGAGCGCCAACCGCGCCATGCCGAGCTGCCCCTTGCCGCCATCGACGACGACGAGGTCGGGTAACGACTTTTCTTCTTCGCGCCGCCGGGTGAAGTATCGCGTCACCACCTCGCGCATCGAGGCGAAGTCGTCGGTGCCCTCGACGGTCTTGACCTTGAACTTGCGATACTCGGCGCGCTTGGGCCGCCCGTTCTCGAACCACACGCAAGAACCGACGGTGTCGGTCCCCTGCGCCGTCGAGATGTCGAAGCAGACGAGCGCACGCGGCACTTTCGTCAGCCCAAGCTCGCGCTGGAGCTCGTACACGGGATCGACCGCGCGTTCATCGGCTTCCATCGCCGCGAGCTTGAACTCCTCGAGTAGATGTCGCGCATTCTGCTCGGCGAGGGCGATCAGCTCGCGCTTGGGACCGCGCTGCGGAATGAGGACGTGCATCCCCGCGAGCGTTTGCTGCATGAGCTCGCGGTCGGCGAAGTCGAAGGGCACGAGCAGCTCCGTCGCCCGCTCCTGCACGCCGAGGTAGCAGGTCGCCATGTACGCCGACAGGATCACCGGATCCTCGTCGCCTTCGATGTGATCGAGAAAGTGGTGCTCGCGCGCGAGCAGTTTGCCCGCGCGAATGCGCATGATCGCCACGCAGGCGTCGTCGCCGTCGCGCGCGTAGCCGATGACGTCGCGATCTCCACCCTCGACCTCGAGCACGACGGTCGGCTCCTCAAGTCGCTCGAGATGGCGAAGCGCATCGCGCAATTCCGCCGCGCGCTCGAAGTCGAGGTTGCCGGACGCCGCGCTCATGCGCTCTTTCACGCGACGGACCACTTCCGCCGTGCGGCCGTCGAGGAAGAGCAGCACCTCGTCGATCATGGCGCCATACTCGGCCTGGGTCTGCAACAGAATGCACGGTGCCTTGCATCGGCCGATCGAATAGTCCAGACACGCCCGCTCCGGCATGATTTTCGGCATGTCGTAGTTGCACGAGCGCACCGTGAAGATGCGCTTCACCACGGTCAGCGCGCGCCGCATCGCACCGACGTCGGTGTATGGTCCGAAGTAGCGCGCGCCGTCGTCGAGCAGTCTCCGCGTGACATACACGCGCGGAAAGGGATCCTGCACCGTGACCTTGATGTACGGGTACGACTTGTCGTCGCGCAGCACGATGTTGTACCGCGGCTTGTACTCCTTGATCAGATTCGACTCGAGGATGAGCGCGTGCGCCTCGGTCGGCACCACGATCGTCTCGAGGTCGGTGATTTGCCGCACGAGTGCGTGGGTCTTCACGCTCCCCTGATGATCGGCGGCAAAGTAGCTGCGCACCCTCGACCGCAACCGCTTCGCCTTCCCGACATATAACACCGTCCCCTCGGCGTCTTTCCACAGATAGACGCCGGGCGATTCCGGAAGATGCTGGATTGTCCGGGCGACATTTTCAGGCGCGGGGATCATGGTGAAATATAACCGCCGCGGTAGGGTGTCACGTTCCAGCGCGGTCAGCGGCGCCTGCTAAATCGCGACCACACGCCGTGGACTTCCGGCACGCGCAGCAGAGCGGCGATGGCGAAGTAGAGGATGCCGAAGGGCATCAGCACGGCGAGTCCCGTGATTTTGGGATGCTCCGTTCCGATCCAGAGTTTGATCGCGTAACCGCCCGCCGCGGCGATGAGCGCCGCACTCCACACCTTCGCCAGGTAGCCGAGGTCGATTCCGGTGACGCCGATGCGCCCGTTCAGCGTCCGGCGCAGCATGGCGAATTCAACCCACCCGGCGATTCCCGCCGACGCCGTGAGCCCAGCGACGCCCCACTTCGCGTCGATGCCCAACCACGCGGGCACCTTCAGCGCGAAGAGCGCGCCGAGTGCGCCCGTGAGCACCACGCGCACGATAGCGTACTGCAGCGGGGTGCGGGTGTCGCGCAACGCGTAGTACGTCGACGAGTACAGCCGCCCCAGCGTCGACGCGAGCAGGCCGACGGCCGAGCCGGCGAGCGTGCCCCATACCCAGATCGCATCGTCGTGCGTGAAACGTCCCGACTGAAAGAGCGCTGCCGCGATCACGTCGCCCAATGCCAGGAACGCGGCCGCGGATGGTACGACGAAGAACGCGATCTGCCGCAGTCCGCGCTGCAACCGCTCGCGAAGTTGCCGCGCGACCTCATCGCGCTCGCCGGTCGCCGTCGACATCGCCGGCAGCTCGGCGGCGGAGACGGACATGCCGAAGAGACTGATCGGGAGCGTGTAGAGAATCTGCGCGTACCCGAGCGCGGACACCGCGCCGCCGGCCATGCCCGCCGAGATCCCGACGCCGGCGTGAATCCAGCTCGCCAGCCACGAGTCGACGAAGACGCTGATCTGCACCACGCCGCGCCCGATGAACACCGGCACGAAGTTGCGCACGACCGTGCGCACTGACTCGCGTCTCGCATCCAGCACGAAGCGCATGTGCGTTGCCAGGCGCAACACGGTCGGGAGCTGAATGAGGAGCTGCAGCGCCGCACCGATTAGTGATCCCCACGCTGCGATGACGACGAGTCGCGCGGGCAGCGCCGTTCGTCCGCCGACGACCAGCGCGACAATCATTGCCAGATTCCAGACGACCGGCGCGGCGTACGACAGGAAGAACCGCCGGTGACTGTTCAATATTCCGAGACACCACGCGGACATCACGAAAAGCCCAGCGCCGGGAAAGAGCACGCGCACGACCGCGATCGTCAGCTCGCGTTTTTCGCCGTGGAATCCGGTGGCGATCACGGCGACGATGAGCGGCGCGAGCACGACTCCGAAAAGCACCAACACCGACGTCAGCAGCGCCAGCAAAGCGCCGATGGCGCCGGCGACATGTCCGGCTTCCTCGTCCTCCCCCTTGGCCATGAGCGACGCGTACACCGGGATGAACGACGCCGACAGCACGCCCTCGCCGAGCAGATTCTGCAGCGCGTTCGGGATGCGGAATGCCGCGCGCCACGCGTCGGCCTCGCCGCCATTGCCGATGAAGAACGCGAACGCCGACTCGCGCACCAAGCCGAGTATCCGGCTGAGGAGAATTCCGGCGAAGACGAAGATCGCACCGCTGCGACCCTGAGGTGCGGCGGCGGTTGCCGCGGGCGATAGTGAGTCGGTCGGGTCGCTCACGCGCCGGTGAGGGCGCGCGCGTGCTCGCGCGCTGCCTCCGCCATGCGCTCGATGAGACGCGGACCGTGGCGCGCGAGCAGCGGCAAAAAGTTGAGCGCCCGCTCCTGCGGAATGCCCAGCGGAAAGAGCGCGCCGCGCGCCGTGGCAAGATCCACTCGCATTGCCGTCTCGCGCTGCTTGACCGCCGCGAGCACGCGGCGCTCGAGCCGCCCGGCACGATTGGCAAGGGCGCGCGCGCTCCCGCTCACGACCTCCGGCCGCACGATCGCAGCGCTCTCCAGCACGCGCGCCAGCTTCGCGTGCGCCTCGGCAACGTGCTCGCTGAAGCGGGCGAGCGCCTCGCGCACCTCTCCAGGCATGCGCTCGCGCGCAATGCGCGTCTCGGCCGCGTGCGCATCGCGCAGCTCGTCGATAGTGAGGTAATAGCGATCGAGGATCCGATCGACGTGGGGCTCGACGATTGTCCCTGACCACCGCGGGACGGCGACGGGCGCGGACGCACCCATCGCGCTCGCCACCGCGCTCACCTGCGCGAAGTACGCGAATTCGCCCGGACCGGCGAGATACGACACCGTCGGGAGAATGGCGCGCTCGACGATCGGGCGCAGCAGAACGTTCGGACCGAGATCGTCGCCTTGCCCGCGGCGCAGCACCTCAGCTATCTCATTCGCCGCGATGCGGCGCCGGTCTCCGCGCGACGAATCGAACACCAGCGTCAGCCCTTGCATGGTCGCGACCTGAGGTGCGTGTCCGGCCGCCGTCAGCTCGGCGTCGCGCGCGAGCAACGCACGCTCTATGTCGGCGGCGCGCTCCAGCGCGGCGCGCAGCGTGGGACGCGCCGCGTGCCGAACGGCCGGATGGCCGGCGTCGAGCACGGCGATTCCGAGCGGCTCGAGGAGCCGTCGTAACAGCGCGACGTATGCGCTGCCGACCGTCTCCTTCGCGCCGTAGCATTCTCGTGCCGCTTCGATCGCATCGGGGTAGCTCGCGCTGCCGGCTCCACGCGCGAGCACCTCGAGCAACGCGCCGACGTCACCGAGTGGCGTGTCGCGCATGCGTCGCTCGGCGACGGCGGGCGGCGGCGTGCGCAGCGTCTCTACTCCGCCGGGCACCGCGACGTACGTGATGCTCGCTTCGGCGAAGTCCGAGTCATCCGTCGCGGCCCAGAATACCGGGGCCGTCGGAATACCGGTGGCCTGTTGGAGCGCGTCGGCCAAGGTGAGCGCCCCGAGCGCCTTGCTCCACGTGTAGATCGGCCCGCCGAATAGCCCCGGTTGCTGGCCGGTGGTGACGACGACGCCGCGCCCTTCCGCGACTGCCGCCAAGCGCTGCGCGGCGGTGCTCTGCGCATCGAACGCGGGCGCCAGTGCGGCGAGCCAATCGCGCGCACCAGGCTCGGCTCGGATGGACTCGGCGCGCGCTCGCCACTCCGCTGCTGACGCCGGGCGCTTGGCGTACCACTCGTTAGGCAGACTACCGGCGGCGGCGGCGCGCGACAGCGACGAGCCGCCCGGAGAATTCGTAAGGATGCGCGGCTCGGCCACGGTCACGCGCTCAAGTCACTTGTGGTACGGCTCGCCGCGCACGATGGCGCCGGCCCGGTACAACTGCTCGCTGAGCACGAGACGGGCGAGCTCGTGCGGCAACGTCCAGCGTCCGAACGAGAGCCGTGTCGCGGCGCGAGCGCGAACGGCATCGGCGAGACCCAGCGCGCCACCGACGACGAACGCGATGTCCTCCGCCGCGCGCTCGCGCTGGCGTTGCATCCACAGCGCGAATTCTTCGGACGTCTGCTCGACCCCTGCCGCATCGCACGCGACGACCTGCGTCCGTGCATCGACGATTCCAAGTAGCCGCTCCCCTTCCCGCTCGCGAACGAGGTCCGCCGAGGCGCCGCGCGCCGGCTCCTCACGGACCTCTCGCACTTCGAGCGGCCAGTAGCGCGCCGCTCTCGTTTCGTACTCTCGGATCGCGTCACCAATCGCGCGGTCGCGCGGCTTGCCGACACACACCACCAGAAATTTCACGATGCACCGAGCACCGAACGGCTAGGCATAGATGCCGCGCAGCCGATGCACCGTCGCGACGCGGTTGATCGACAGCATGTACGCGGCCGTGCGCATGTTCACCTTGTGCCGCTTGGAGAGGTCGAGCACGTCGGCGAAGCTGCGCTGCATGATCTGCAGCAGCCGGTCGTTGACGGTCTCCTCCGTCCAGAAATATCCGCCGCGATCCTGCACCCATTCGAAGTAGCTGACGGTGACGCCGCCGGCGTTGGCGAGAATGTCGGGAATGACGAAGATGCCTTTCTCGTCGAGAATCGCGTCGGCGGCGGCGGTGGTCGGACCATTCGCGCCCTCGCAGATGATCTTTGCGCGAATCTGCGCCGCGTTCTTCGTGGTGATCACGTTTTCCAGCGCGGCCGGCACGAGCACATCGACCTCGAGCGCGAGCAGCTCGTCATTCGTGATGCGGTCACCATCGGCGAATCCCTCGAGCGAGCGATGCTTCTTCGCATACTCGATGGCCTTGGGTACGTCGTGGCCGCGCGGATTGTAGAGCGCGCCCGCGCGGTCACCGATGGCGACGATCTTACATCCCTCTTTCGCCATGAGATCGGCCGACACCGAGCCGACATTGCCGAAACCTTGCACCGCGACCGTCGCGCCCTGCATCGGCATGCCGAGGTGCTGCAGTGCGCCCTTCGTGACGATCATGCAGCCACGGCCCGTCGCTTCGCGCCGGCCGAGTGAGCCGCCCATCTCCACGGGCTTGCCCGTGACGACCGACGTCACCGTGTGCCCCATGCGCATCGAGTAGGTGTCCATCACCCACGCCATCACGCGCTCGTTGGTGTTCACGTCGGGCGCCGGGACGTCACTGTCGGGGCCGAGCGTCGCGATGATGCCGGCGGTGTAGCGGCGCGTCAGCCGCTCGAGCTCACCCACGCTCAGCTTGAGCGGATCGCAGATCACGCCGCCCTTCGCGCCGCCGAACGGAATATTGACTACGGCGCACTTCCACGTCATCCACGCCGCGAGCGCCTTCACTTCATCGAGCGTCACCTGCATGTCGAACCGAATGCCGCCCTTCCCTGGTCCGCGCGACGTGTTGTGCAGTACGCGAATCCCAGTGAATACCTCGATGTCGCCGCTGTCCATCTGCACCGGGATCGAGACGATGATCTGCTTCTCGGCGTGGCGCAGAATCTTATAAAGCCCGGGCTCCAGATCGAGCAGCTCCGCGGCGCGGTCGAAGCGCGACATCATCGCCTCGAACGGATTGTCCTCATTCAGAAAGCGGTCTTTGTCTGGGCGGACGATCTTGTCCGTGGGCAATCGAAGGTCGGTCGGCATGATCTCGAAGAAGAGTTTGCCGGGCATTCACCCGCTCGGCCCGGGGTGGTCGCTGCTCGCTGACGGTCGCTACGACTTCGATCGACGCGCGCCGAGCACGGCGGCGAGCGCGGCATCGAGCGCCGCGCCCCCGCGCTCGACGAAAATTCGCTGAGAAACATACCACAACGTCGGCGCGGCGCGAGGCCAGCGCGGCGCCAGCTTGACCGCGTCTTTCAGCGTGCTCACGACGAAATCCGCCGCCGACGCGCGAGCGGCCAACGACGCGATCTCGGTGTCGCTGAATGCGTGATGGTCGGGCAAGGCATGGAGCTCCACGCGCGCGCCCTGGCGCTCGAGTTGCTCGCCGAACGCGCTCGGGTCGGCGATGGCTGCGATGGCCAGCACGCGTTGCTCCGAGAGATCGGCGATGGAGCGCGTGGCGGATCCATCCGCGCTCTCGAGCGCATCGAGCGCGAGATGCGCGATCGCGATGGGCAGCGTTGGCTGCAGTCGTCGCACGGAGTCGGCGACGAGCTCGGCGCGCGCGGCGTCGGCGATCTTGCGCGTCACGATGACGGTCGTAGCCCGCGAGAGCGCTGCCATTGGCTCACGCCAGGGGCCGGCGGGGAGCATGCGCGGGCGATCGCTCCACCGCTCGGCGCTGATCAGCACAAGATCGGCGACGCGCCGCGCGCGGCGATGTTGAAATGCGTCGTCGAGGACGGCGACGTCGGCGCCCCGGGTCGATGCGGTCTTCACGCCGGCAAGGCGGTCGGGCGCGACGATCACGGGCACATTCGGATTGAGCCGGGCGTGCACCAACGGCTCGTCATCACCGTAGCCCCGCAACACGATCGCGGGATGCGCGCCCGCGTCGAGTAGCCGCCGCGCGATCCACGCGGAGATCGGCGTCTTGCCCGTTCCCCCGACCGTCAGATTCCCGACGCTCACGCACGGCAGCGCGGGATCCTCCGAGGAGAAGACGCCGGCGTCGTACGCGGCGTTTCTCATGGCTGTGGCCCCACGATAGAGTAGTGACAGGGGCAGCAGCGCGACGCGCGCCGCGGCAGCCCCGGTAGCATCTCCGTACCAGAGTTGCTCGAGCGGACGGTCGTCAGCCATCGGCGCGTGCCGTGAGGGCCTTCAGCTCGGCTTGCAGCCGCGGCGCGTCAGCGGCCGCGTCGCGCGCCGACGCGTGTGTCATCACTTGAGGATCCGCATACTCGACGGTGACGCGGGCGAAGGGTTTGGGGATCAGAAAGCGATCCCAGCTCTTGAGCCGCCACGCGCGCGTCGCGCCCGCGCCGACCAGAATGAGCGACGCCCCCGTTCGCTGCGCCGCGACCGCCGCGCCCGCCGCGAATTCCTCGAGCGGTCCGCGCGGCCCGTCGGGAGTGAACGCCGCATCGTGTCCCGCCTCGAGCTCACGAATGATCCCCATCAGCGCACGCTGCGCTCCGCGAAAGGTCGAGCCGCGCACCGTCCGATAGCCGAGCGACACCGCCACGCGCGCGATGATCTCGCCATCACCGTGCTCGCTGATCAGTACGACCGCTCCCTCGTGCCGATGCTTCCACAGCAGCGGCAGCATGCGCCCGTGCCAAAAGGCGAATACGACCGGCTTTCCGCTCGCGCGAACGTTGCGATAGCTGGCCCCGTTGATCTCGCGCATGCGCCATGTCGCCGCCAGCGCGCGCAGCGCCAGGCCGCCGGCAGCGATCAGCCAGCGCCGCCGCTTGGTCTGCGGCTTGGCTGACGGTACCGCACCGGCGACGGTCACTTCACCATCGCCAGCGCCATCTCCGCCACCCTGCGCGAGGCGCCCGGTGTGCCGAGCTTCGCGCGCACGTCCGCGAGCCCGGCAAGCATCGACGCTCGCTCGGAGCTCCGCGGATCAAAGAGTGGCGCCAGCGCCGCGGCGACCGCCGCGGGCTGAAACGCATCCTGCACGAACTCCGGCACGAGCTTGCGTCCGGCGACCCAATTCACCAGACCGATGTACGGCACTTTCACCAGCCGCTTGCCGATCGCGTAGGTGAGCTTGCTCGTTCGATAGGTGATCACGAACGGCGTTCCGCACATCGCCGCCTCGAGCGTCGTCGTTCCACTCTTGCACAGCGCAGCGTCGGCGGCGCGCAGCACCGTGAACGCGGCGCCGCTGTACTGTGGAAATGGGCAGCGCTCAGCGGGGATGGTGATGCCGGGTGCAACGCTCACCACCGGCTGCACGCCTGGCACGAGGCGAGCGACGTCGCGCGCGGTAGCGACGAAATCGTCGAGGTGGCGCAGAATCTCCTGCTCCCGGCTCCCGGGAAAGAGCGCGAGGACCGGCGCGTCGTTCGTGATGCCTAACGAGCGACGCGCATCGTCGCGACTCGGCAAATCGTGCGCGCGATCGAGCAGCGGATGTCCGACAAACGTCGCATCGATGCCGTGGTCGCGCAGCAGCTTTTCTTCGAACCCCAGGATCACGGCGGCCCGCGTCACCGTCTTGGCGAGCGAGGCGAGTCGCTTGGGGCGCCATGCCCACACTTGCGGCGTGATGAAGTAGAGCACCGGCACCCCGGCTGCGTGCGCCGCCGCGGCGAGCTTCATGTTGAAGTCGGGATAGTCGACGACGATGAGCAGCGCCACCTTCCCGCCCCGCACCCGGCGCTTTAGCGCGGAGAGGAGCGCGAAGTGCTTCGGCAGATGCCGCACGACTTCAGCGAATCCCATCACGGCAAGGGCATCCGTGTGCTCGAGCAGCTCCACTCCCGCCGCGCGCATCCGCTCACCGCCGACGCCGATCAACTGGAGCTCGGGCGCACGCGCGCGCAGATCGGCGGCGACACCCGCGGCGTGCACGTCGCCGGAAGATTCTCCGGCGACGAAG
>JALZAE010000023.1 GCA_030948535.1 Gemmatimonadota bacterium
CGACACGCTCACGGGCTTCGAGATGCGCGACCAAGACGATAAAGTCATGGGACGTGGCAAGCTCGTGAAGCCGTAGCAGCAGCAACGCATCAGCGCGGAGGCGCGCATGTTCTCCCTCAAGCCCATCTCGAGCGCCGGTATTCCCACCGCGCTGCAGAAAGCCGAGCGCTATCGGTTGCTCAACGACTCGTCCGCGGCGGAGAGCATCTGCCTCGACGTGCTCGAGCTCGAGCCCGACAATCAGCAAGCGCTCGTGATGCTCGTGCTCTCGATCACCGACCAGGTTGGCGAGGGTCTGGCCGACGGCGTGCGTCGCGCGCGCGAGGTGCTGCCGCGTCTCAAGGATGAGTACAAGCGAAATTACTACGCCGGCATCGTCTGCGAGCGCCGCGCCAAGGCGCAGCTCCGGCACGGCGGTCCGCGCTCGCACGAGATCGCCGCCGACTGGCTGCGCGAAGCGATGGGCTGGTACGCCAAGGCCGAAGCGATGCGCCCGGCCGGCAACGACGAGGCGATCCTGCGCTGGAATACCTGCGTGCGCATCATGTCGCGCCACGAAGACATGATGACCACGCGCGAGGAGGCGTACGAGCCGAGCCTGGAGTAGAGGGCGGCCGATGCGCCTCACACCACTCCTTCCGTCGCTGATGCTCGCCGCGCCGCTCGCCGCGCCGCTCGGCGCGCAGGGACGCGAGCAGCTCGCCGCCGGCATCGACTCCATCGCCGGCGCCGCGCTTCGCGAGGGACCGATCGCCGGGATGAGCATCGCCGTGCTCCGCGGCGGTGACACGATCACGCTCAAAGGTTACGGCTTCGCCAACCTCGAGCATCGCGTCCCCGCGTCGGCGAAGACGGTCTACCACATCGCATCGATCACCAAGAACTTTACCGCCGCGGCCATCCTGCGGCTGCAGCAGGCGGGCAAGCTCACACTCGGCGAGGACATCCAGCGGCTGGTGCCGCAGTTCCAGACCCGCACCCGCCGCGTCACGATCGCCGAGCTGTTGAATCACACGTCCGGCATTCGCGACTACACCCAGATGCCGGGATTCGAGGGCGAGCGAGACCGGCTCGAGCTACCGCACGACGCCATCGTGGCGACCATCGCGAATCAGCCGTACGACTTCGAGCCGGGCACGTCGTGGCGCTACGACAACTCCGGCTACTTTTTGCTGGGATTGATGATCGAGCGGGCGAGCGGCGTGTCGTATGGCAGCTATGTCGGCGACTCGATAGCATCGCCGCTCGGCCTGCGTGACACGCGCTACTGCGAGGACAGGCCGATCATCGCCGATCGCGCGCAAGGCTATCACGTCAAGCAGAGCGCGAGCGGAAGTGCGCTCGTCAACGCGGATCCGATCAACTGGAATTCCGCCTTCTCCGCCGGCGGCATGTGCTCGACGGCGCTCGACCTCCTGCGATGGGAGGCCGCGTTGGACGCGGCGCGGGTGCTGAATTCCGCCACACTTGCCATCATGCGCGCGCCGACGCGACTGCGCGGTGACGCTCCGCTCGACTACGGCTACGGCACGGCTCTCGGCGAGATCGCCGGACACCGTATGCTCGGCCACGCTGGCAGCGGCGCCGGGTTTACGTCGGTGCTGTTGCGCCTGCCCGACGATGACATCACGATCGTCGTACTCGCCAACAGCGACTCGCGCGCAAACGCACGCGTGATCGGCGCGCGCATCGTACGACTCATCCTGAACGCTCCACAACGCCAGACCCTGACCGCCGATCCGCCGGCACGTCTCGCCCGCTACGTTGGCGTGTACGACACTCAGCTCGGCCGCCTCGAGACGTATGTCGCCGTCGATGGCCTTCACGCCCGCCCGCCGGGCACACGCGATACCGGCCTGCTCATGCAGCGCATCGCCGAGGACACCTTTCGCATCGGCGATGATGACGAGATCCGCTTCGTCATCGATCGTGGTCGCGGGACGTGGGCTATCGAGTATCAGGGCGGCCTCCTCTCGTGGGCGGGGCGCAGGAAGTAGCGGGGCAAGGCTCTACCGCTCCGCTCCGGGCGTCGCGAGCTTGACGTCTGCTCGATCAACCATCCTCCATCCCGCCGCCATGTCGCGACTCCTATTCGCCGTACTCGCGCTCACGTCCAGCGCCGCTCTGGCTCAAGCGCCGGCGCCGCAACAGCCCGCCGACCTCATCGTCACCGCCGCGCACATCTACACGGTCGACGATGCACGTCCGATGGTCGATGCCATCGCGGTCCGCGGCGGCCGCATCGCCTTCGCGGGCTCGAAGCTGTCGGCGATGGCGCTCAAGGGACCGAACACCCGCGTCGTCGACTACGCGGGCCGCATCATCATCCCGGGAATGACCGATGCGCACGGTCACCTCACCGGACTCGGCTCCGCGCTTCGTACCGTCGATCTCGTGGGCACGAAGTCGTACGACGAAGTCATCGCGCGCGTCGTCGCGCGCGCCAAGACGGCGAAGCCCGGCGAATGGATCATCGGCCGGGGATGGGATCAGAACCACTGGGGCGACACGCGATTCCCGACGCATGACGCGCTCTCGCGGGCCACGCCCGACAATCCGGTCTTTCTCACGCGCGTCGATGGCCACGCGGCGCTCGCGAACGCGAGGGCGATGGCGGCCGCGAACGTGACGGCCTCCACGAAAGATCCGAGTGGCGGCCGCCTCATCCGCGGCTCGGCCGACGCGCCGACGGGCGTCTTCGTCGACAACGCGCAGAACGTCGTCGGTCGCGTGATCCCGTCGCCGTCGCGCGACGAAGTACGCGCGGGCATCCTCGCTGCCATCAAGGAATGCAATCGCTGGGGACTCACCGGGCTGCACGATGCGGGCGAGTCGCGCGGCACGATCGACATCTTCGAGGAGCTCGCCAAAGCGGGGAGCTACAATCTCCGCAACTACGTGATGGTCTCCGACGACAGCGCGGCCGAGTCGTACTACTTCGCCAAAGGCCCGCAGAGCGATCTGTACGACGGCCGCATCTGGCTGCGCTCGGTCAAGCTCTACATGGACGGGGCGCTCGGGTCGCGCGGCGCGGCACTGCTCGAGCCCTACAGCGATGACGCCGGCAATACGGGTCTCCTCGTCTCGGCACCGCAGCACAATCGCGATGTCGCCGT
>JALZAE010000348.1 GCA_030948535.1 Gemmatimonadota bacterium
GGCCCGGCGCCGCTCGGCGCCGGGCCTTTTCCGTGGGCGGTCCGGATGTTAGTTCCGAGAAGGAAAAACGTTCGACGCGACTCAGCTGCACCTCTCTCAACGTAGGAACGGAATGGCTCTCCCGAAAATTGAAAAGCGCGCGCCAAGCACGACGCTTGCCGAAGCGATGCGCGCGGCAACGTTCTGCGTCGATCTCAAGGCGAAAAACATTGTTCTCTTGAATCTGATCAACGTCGCGAACGCGACGGACTACTTTCTCATCGCGAGCGGTACCTCCGACACGCACGTGCGCGCGATTGCCGAGCACGTCATCGACGAGATGAAGAAGACGGGCGTGCGCGTGCACCACGTCGAGGGGCTCCAACAGGGACGATGGGTACTGCTCGACTTCGTCGACTTCGTCGTGCACGTCTTTCATCCGGTGCTGCGCGAGTTCTATCAGCTGGAGCGGTTGTGGAGCGACGCCGAACGAGTCCCGCTGCCCGAAGGGGCGAGCGTGTGAGGGGTGCGAGGGCGTCGACGCGCGCGGCGGCGATGGCGGCCGTTGTCATCAGCGCGGCTCTCGGCGTGCCCGGCCGCGCCTTCGCGCAGGCGTATTTCGGGAAGAACCAAGTCCAGTACGATCACTTCGACTGGCAGGTCATCGAGACCGAGCACTTCTTTATCCACTACTATCCCGCCGAGAAAGAGGCCGCGCACGACGCCGCCCGCATGGCGGAGCGCGCCTATGGCAGGCTCTCGCGCATTCTCGCGCACGACTTCCGCGAGAAGAAACCGATCGTCCTCTTCGCATCGCGCGCGGACTTCGGCCAGAACAACGTCACCGGCGACCTGGGCGAGGGCACAGGAGGCGTCACGGAGCCGATCAGGCATCGCATGCTCCTGCCTTTCACCGGCGACTACGCGAGCTTCGAGCAGATTCTCACGCACGAGATGGTGCACGAGTTCCAGTTCGACGTCTTTGCGCGCGGCAAGGCGGGCAACGGACTGACCACACTCGCGCAAGTGAATCCGCCGCTGTGGTTCATGGAAGGGATGGCGGAGTATCTCAGCATCGGTCCGTACCATCCGCACACCGCGACCTGGATTCGCGACGCGGCGCTGAACTCGAACCTGCCGTCGATCGACCAGATGACGGATCGGCCCGACTTGTATTTCCCCTATCGATTCGGCGAATCGCTGTGGGCGTACATCGGCAAGCGCTGGGGCGACGAGGTCATCGGTCCGATTCTGCAGGGTGCGACGAGCATCGGCGTCGAGCGCGCCATGCACCGCGAGCTCGGCCGGTCGATCTACGATCTGAGCGACGATTGGCGCACGGCGATGCGCGAGCAGTATCTGCCCGAGGTGGCGCAGCTCGAGCGCGCGCGCACATTTTCACAGCCGCTGCTCACCCAGAAGCGCACCGGCGGCGAAATCTTCGTCGCGCCATCGCTCTCACCCGACGGCCGCTACATCGCCTTCATCTCGAACGGCAGCTTCCTCAAGGGTGAGGTGTTCACCGATCTGTGGCTCGGCGACGCCCGCACGGGAAAGCGGATCAAGCGCCTCGTCAAGAGCCAGCTCGATCCGAACACCGAGGAGCTGCAGATCCTGTACTCGCAAAGCGCCTTCTCTCCCGATGGGAAACTGCTCGCGTTCACGGCGATGAGCCACGGGCGCGACGTCCTGTATCTGCTCGACGTCGAGAGTCGGCGCACGATTCGGCAATTCGATCTGCCGCTGGAGGTCGTCACCAGTCCGACGTTCTCGCCCGATGGCAAGCGACTGGTGGTATCCGGCTCGACGGGCGGCATCAGCGATCTGTTCATGGTCGACGCCGATGGACGCAACTTCCGGCAGCTCACGCACGACAAGTTCGGCGACGTGATGCCGCAGTGGTCGCCTGACGGAAGCACCATCGCCTTCGCGAGCGACCGTGGCGCCGGTACCGATTTTGGCGCGCTGCACTACGACAAGTGGCGCATCTCCACGTATCGCGTGAGTGACGGGCGCATCGAGACGCTGCCCGATCAGGACGGGCTGAACATCAATCCCGTGTGGGCGCCGGACGGCAAGTCAATCGCCTACGTGTCGTCGCGCACGGGAATCCAGAACGTGTTCCTGTACGACTGCACCGACGGCAAGAATTATCAGCTCACCAACGTCGTCGGCGGGGTGTCGTCGTTCACGGAGTACAGCCCGGTCATTACCTGGGCGCGGCAGACCGATCAGCTCGCCTTCACGCTGTTCGAGAATGGCGAGTACACCGTGTGGACCGTCGACAATCCGCGCGCGCGCAAGACGCGGCCGTTCACACCGCTGCGCCCGGCGCTCGTCGCCCGCCGCGGTGGGGAGAGCGATTCGACGTTGTCGCGTACCACCCACGATGCGATCGGTGGAGCGTCGCCGCGCCTCGGACTTACCGTGATGCCGCCCGTCGTGCTGTCCGACACGCTCGGCACGGCGAC
This sequence comes from Gemmatimonadota bacterium, assembly GCA_030948535.1. GTDB lineage: Bacteria > Gemmatimonadota > Gemmatimonadetes > Gemmatimonadales > Gemmatimonadaceae > JALZAE01. The sequence continues at coordinate 2,451 of JALZAE010000348.1, forward strand.
CGCGTCGATCTATCGCTCGGCCGCCGGCTTCCGCATCTCGTCAGAGCCGCCGGCGCAGACGGAGCGGCGGGCGAAGCCGACGATGAGCGTCGCGTCATTTCTCGACAGCGCGGCTTTCGCGCTGCCGGACACACTCCGCTTCAAACAATATCGTTACAAGATCAGCTACTCGCCCGAGTACGTGGCGCGACCGAGCGTCGGATACGCGCGCGATAGCTACAGCAATGGCATCTTCGGCGGGACGACGATCGTGCTGAGCGACTTGCTCGGCAATCATCATCTCGCGTTTTCGGGAGAGGTCAACGGGCGGCTGAGCGAGGCGGCGCTCTTCGCGGCCTACACGAACTTGTCGCGACGGCTGCAGTACATGACCGGCCTGTACCAACAGCCGTACTACTTCTCGCAGGGCTCGTTTCTCACGACCGATGCCTCGCGCCCCGGGCAGTCGATCGAGAACAACGTCTTCACGCGATACGTCGAACGGCGCGCGTTCGCGACGGCGATCTTTCCCTTCGACCGATTCACGCGCACCGAGATCGGCCTCAACTTCTCGAATCTCGAGCGCGCCGACCTGTACGTGAGTCGCGGCATCAACATTGTCGACCGCAACGCGAGCGGGTTGGTCCTCGACAGCACCGTCAGCCACAAGTCCGTGAACTACCTGCAGCCCTTCATCGCCTACGTGTCGGACAACACACTGTTCGGCTACACATCCCCGATGATGGGACGCCGCTTTCGTTTGCAGGTGATGCCGACCGCGGGAAATTTTCAATGGATGGAGTATCTCGCCGACTACCGGCGCTACGATCCGATCCTCTTCAACTATCTGTGGGTCGCCACGCGCGGACTCGCGAGCATCTCGACGGGGCGGGACGCCGACACGCTGCGGAAGTACATCGGATATCCGGAGCTCATTCGCGGCTACGATCGCTACACGATCGCCACGCAGGGATGTTCGGCGACGGGCGCCGAGTTCTACAAATGCTCCCCGCTGCTCGGCAGCCGGCTCGCCATTGCCAACGCCGAGCTGCGCTTCCCAGTTTTTCGCCGCGGGCAAATCGGCTCTCTCGCCGTTCCCATTCCGCCGATCGAGGGACTGGTATTCTACGACGCCGGCGTCGTGTGGTTCGGCGGGCAGAGAGTGCGCTGGAGCGCCAAGCCGGATGACGACGTCACCCAAGTGCGCTCGGTGTTGCGGAGCTACGGCTACGGCATTCGCGTCAACCTCTTCAACTTCGCGATTCTCCGATGGGACTACGCAAAGCCGCTCGACACGAATGAGCGCAATTGGACGTGGCAGTTTTCGTTGGGGCCGAGTTACTGACGAGCGGCCGGGGGTTGAGGGGCTTGGCGCTAGGTGCCAAATCGAGCTCGCGATGCGCACTGGCGACGCGTACGCTGAGCGGCGAGTGTCGCGTCCCCAGTCGCGGAGTTTGTCCCTGGCCGCAACGTGAGTGCTGTCTTAGTTTAAGGCCGTGCGAACGCCCCTCGCGGTGGCGCTCGTGCTGGTGGCCGCGGCGTGTTCCCGCGACAAGTCCGGCACTCCCGCCCTCTCCGACGCTCCTTCCGCTGCAAGCCGTACACGAGGCCCCGATCTTCTCGTCTTGCGTTTTCCGCTGACGGGGGGAGCGGCAAGAGCGTACGTCTACCCGCGCCTCGACTCCGCCATCTGGACGTCGGCCAGTCGCGTGCCGCCCGTAGAGCGCGTCCTTGGATTCGATCCCAGCGCCGGCTCCGTTGCCGTCGTCGATCCGAAGGGCGCGGCACTGCGCGTCGATCTCCGCCTCAACACCATCGAGCGCACCGGCGGCGCGAAGCTCGCCCACCTGTCGTCCGATGATGGATCGGCGGTGTTTGGCATCTCCGCCGATGGAAAGGTGCACCGCTACGCGCCGAACGACTCGGGGTGGGTGTTCAAGCCGCCCGCCGCCGCGCGCGACATTTTTCCGCAGCCGAACGGCTCGCTCCTCGTGTTGGCCGATCGCGGAGCGCAAACAACGATCTGGCATCTGCGCCCTCCGCTCAACACTATTACCGACAGCGTGGTCGTTCCCAAGGCGGGCCGCGTCATCGGCACTCAGGTGGGCGGGCTGTATCTGACGGTCGACGACGAGCTGATCGGGATGCGCAGCCGCGATCTCAAACGCATCATCTCGACCAGGCTCCCGCGTCCCGCAAAATCGCTCGTCACGACACCCAGTGGCGACCGGATCTACGTCGCCACCGAAGGAAGCGCACAGCTGCTCGTGATCGATCGCTACAACGGTTCGATCGACACGAAGATCGACTTGCCAGGTGAGACGTCCGACCTACGCATGGATGCGACGGGGCGCTATGTGATGGCGCGGCCGGCGCACGGAGATTCCGCTTGGGTGATCGCGGTCGGCACCGACAAGCGCATCGGCACGGTACAGACGGCATGGCGCACAGATCTGCCGACTGTGCTTTCGGATGGCTCGCTCGTGCTGCTACAGGGTGACGCCGTCGTCTTCGCCGAAGGCGAGACGCTGCGGCCAAAGATGAGGGTTGCCGGAGGCAAGCAGGACGCGTGGCTGTTCGTGACGTGGAACGGATTTCGGCAGCAGTCCGAGGTCAACTCGCCGCTCACGGTCCGCGGCGACAGCGCGGCGATAGATTCGGCGGCGAAGGCGAACAATCCGTTTTCCGGGCAAGTGCCGGGGCACGACAGCGCCGTGACCACGACGGACACGACGGAGAAAGCCGCGGTCAAGGACACGACGCGCGGACCGACGGGCTTCATTGTGCAGTTCGCCGCGGTGCAGAACGAGCAGACGGCGAAGGACATTGCGAAAGCAGTGGCCGCAACATCGGATGGAGTGCGGGTGGTGTCGACAGTTCGCGACGGAATCACGATCTTCCGTGTGGTCATCGGGCCGTACACGTCGCGCGCCGACGCGGACCGCGTCGCGAAGGCATCGGGACGGTCCTTCTGGATTTACGAGGGAGCACCATAAGTGACTGCGCCAACGGTGGCCGGAGTGGAATCGCCCTGGGAAGCAGAAGGGCGCCGCATCGCCGAAGACTTCGACGGCGTCACCTCCGCCGTGATCGTGTCGGCCGACCCCGCTGCCGCGGCGCAGGTCGCGCTCGGTATCGCTCGCGTGCAGGCGCGCCGCCGCCGGGTCGCGATTGCCGACATGATTGGCGAAGTGGCGCCTCTCCAATCCTTGCTGCCGCGCGATGCGGCGCACGGGATCGTTGACAGCTTCGTCTATGGCGTGTCGCTGTCCAAGATCGCCTACCCCATCGATCCGGCGCAGAATCTGTACATCATGCCGAGCGGTCCCGGTCCGCTCGATCACGCGTCGCTGCTGCCGAGCGAGCGTTGGGGCAAGCTCGCGAGCGGATTCAAGGAGGTCGACGCGCTGTTGATGGTGGTCGCGCCCTACGACGCCGACGGACTCGACGAGCTCGTCGCGGTGACGGATGGCGTCGTCACGGTCGGCGACCGAAAACGGGGCGCGCCCGCGCCCGTGCTTGCCGACGTCCAGCTCGCCGGTGATCCGGAAGCGCTGCACGCGGCCGCGCCGCGCGCGGCGGCATGGAGCGGGGCGACCAATCGCGCTCCGGTCACGACGCTCGAGACGCGCGCCTTCGACGAAGAGTTGCGGCGCCGCACGCTTCTCTTCGG
>JALZAE010000078.1 GCA_030948535.1 Gemmatimonadota bacterium
CACCGCGCACTTCATGAGTCCCGAGCAGGCGCGCGGCGCGCCACCCGATGGGCGCAGCGATCTCTACTCGTTAGGCATCGTCGGCTACTACGCGCTCACGGGAAAGCTCCCCTACGACGCGCCGACCCAACACGCGGTGATGGGAATGCAGCTAGCGCATCCGGTGCCTTCACTCGCACGGATCGCTCCGGCGATTCCGCGCGCGGTATCGGAGACGATCGAGCGCTGTCTCGCCAAGAATCCCGCCGCGCGATGGGCCTCGGGCGAAGCGCTTGCCGAAGCACTCGACTCCGCCGCCGAACAGCGGCGCGTGGTGCCGGCGCCACTTCGCGCATGGGTTGCCGGGCGTAGCTCCGTCGGGAGTCTCACCGGCTTGTTCTGCCTCGCGGTCGGGTTTCCCCTAGTCCTCTCTAGTCCGACGGCCGGCACCGCGGCCGTCATCATCCTGCCATCAATCGCGTATCTCTACGCGACGGTGTCCAAGACGCGGCGCGTGTTCAAAGCCGGCTACTCGCTCGACGACCTCGTCTTCGCCTTGGGCGAGCACGTGCAGATGCGAAACGAAGAGATGCTGTTCGATGCAGGCGGCCGCGGCGGCGCACGTACGGGCGCCATGATGCGCAAAGTTGCTTACTCCGCCTTCGGAGCCTCGGGCTTGTTTCTGTTGGCGGCCGCGGTCGCGCACAGCTCGCCCATTAGCACCGCGCTGATGGGCTTCTGCGTCGGCACAGCGTTTTTCGGCGTGTCGGGTGCCGCGGTCAGTCTCCTCTTTCCGCGCGTGACCGATGAGCGCGCCGAGTGGCGCCTAAAATTCTGGCGCAGCCGCTTTGGTTGCTGGATCGGCTCGATGGCCGAGCTCGGTCTCGGATCGCGAGCCGCGCCATCGCAGCTCTCGCATCGCCCCACCGAGATTGCGCTCGGCCTCGCGGCGTCGGAACTGTTTCGTACACTGCCGCGCGCGACACGCCGGGATCTCGCCGAGCTTCCGGGTGTGATCAAGCGGCTGGAGACGGAAGCGCGCGCGATTCGTGTGCGACTCGATCTGTTCGCGCAGCACCTCGGCGCGGCGGGTGACAACGAGGCGCGCGCCGAAAGCCTTCGCGCGCAGCGCGACCAGGCGCAGCGCGACATGGGCATCGTGGTCACGGCGCTGCAGAACATCCGCCTCGACCTGCTGCGCCTGCACGGCGGCTCGAACACCGTCGCGTCACTGACGACGGCGATCGAGGCCGCGCGGGAGCTCGGTGCTCGCATTGGCTACGCCGTGGAAGGACATCGAGAAGCGGACGCGGCGCTCGCGCCGATTCCGACGCCCGTGTAGCGACGTGACTCCCGCCGACGATCTCCCCGCGCCACCCCCGCTGCTCCGGCCGCCGGCGATCGTCAAAGGCGACGTGATCGGCGTCGTGACGCCGTCGTACAATCCCAGCCGCGGTTTCCTGCTGCGCGGCATGAAGGCGCTGGAGCATGCCGGATTCGGCGTGCTGCTCGATACCGAGATCGACCAGCTGCGGCGATTCAAGCAGATCGAGGACGAGCGCCGCGCAGAAAATTTCATGGGCATGTGGCTCGATCCGCGCGTGAAAGCGGTGATCGGCGCGACGGGCGGCTACGGCGCCGTCCGCATGCTGCCCTATCTCGAGCCGGAGATCTTTCGGCGCAATCCGAAGGCCTTCGTCGGCTATTCGGATATCACCGCATTGCATCTCTGGCTGATGCGGCGCGCATCGCTACGCGTCTTTCATGGGCCCACGGTCGACGATCTCATTCCGAGCACCCGCGACCCGACGATGGCGTCGCTGATAACCGCGCTCACCACGCCCTGTCCGACAACGAAATTGGGCAAAGGCATTGCCCGCGTGGTGCGCGCCGGGCATGCAACGGGACGCCTCGTTGGCGGCAATCTGTCGCTGGTACAGCAGACGATCGGCACGCCCTACGAGATCGACACGCGCGATGCGATCCTGTTCATCGAGGAGACGCGCGATCCGATGTCGGTCGCCGATGAGCGCCTCGTGCACATTCGCGCCGCCGGCTTGCTGCGCAACATCCGCGGTGTTGTCTTCGGCCAGCTGTCACTCGACCGCTCGGAAGAGGATGAGTTCGAGAATTTTCTGCTCGACCTCGTCTCCGACCTCAACATCCCGATACTCACCGACTTCCCCGCCGGCCACGAAGTCCCCAACCTCACGCTGCCACTTGGAACGGAAGTCGAGTTGATCGCCGAGGAAGGAAGTGGATGGTTGCAGTACACAGAAGACGCCTTGTTCTCAGTCAGCACTGCCATCTGACATCTGACGTCTGACATCCTCCACACTCATGTGAAACTTCTCGGCCGCCGCGACCACTTCCGCTGGCAGCGCTTTCTTTTCGAAGTTCCCCCTCGCCACACACACCACCGCCTGGTGCGCCGCCGCGTGCAGCCGTTTCCCCTCCGCACTGACGACATCGAAGTTGATCGTCAGTGACGTCGTCCCTACCCGACTGAAATACGTGACGATCTCGAGCCTGTCGTCGAGCTTCGCGGGCGCGAAGAACTCGGTGTGCATCACTTTTCGCGGCAGCCACATGTCGAACCGCTCGAACATCTCGGTGAACGGCAGCCCCAGCGCGCGAAAGATCTCGGCTTCGCCGATCTCGTAGAATCGGATGTACGCGCCGTAGCAGATGATCCCCGCGAGATCGATGTCGCTCCAGCGCACGTATTCCGAGATGACGAACGGTTTTTTCACGTGCTCCGGCCGTTGTGGTGGTTGCCTAACCTAACACGGCATTCTGCGCGAAATACTCGGGCGCGAGGAAGGGCGCGAGCGCGTAGACGACGAGCATCTCATAGGCGCGCTGGCGATCGACGAGCCCCGCCGTGAGAATGCCGACCGCCCCTCGGCCGCGCTTGCTGTCGTGCGAGCCGGACACGAGGTCCATCGCGTGGCCGAGCTCGGCTCCTTCGCGCACCAACCGCGCGACCGCGCCGGGCAGCGGCATCGCCAGCGATCCGCCGACGCCGCTCCGCCCATCGCGGTGCAGCACCGCCGCCCACGCGCAGGTCATCATCCCGTTCTCGCCTTCGACAACGCCGCCCTCGATCCCGACCGCAAGCTCGGCGCCCGTCATCTCGAGTGCGGCGCGCGCACGCGCACGCGCGCCGCGAATCGTCTCCTCGTCGCCCCACGGCTGATCGGGTACGCCGGATGCCGCTGCCACACTTTCGAACGTCGCGCCCGGCGCCAGCGATGCGAGGACGGCGCGCGCCGCGGCGATTTTCACCGGATTCGTAGAGCCGACGACGATCCGTGTCAGCGCATGCAGCTCGGAGCTAGTCATCCGATAACGCTGCGGGCGCGGTCGCCCGCCCTCAAGGTGCGCACGCGTCTCGCATCGTCTTGCCGCTCCTTTTTGTGCGGGATACAATTGCATCCCCACTTTGCAGGCGTCGCAGAAATGCTGCACTCCACGCGCGCAACATCTCAATATCGGTTCGTGTTCGTGGGCGAGCGCCTCTGGCTCGATTTCGTGAACACGGACGACGTGCAGCGCGGAGTGCGGACCGACATCCTCCAGGACTTCGACGCCCTCGTGCAGTGGCTCCAAGCCGCCGCCGTCGTTGACGCCGAGCGCGCGACAGGCATGCGCCGCCGCGCGCAGCAGCAGCCCGCTGGTGCAACGGCCGCCCTCGCCGACGCACGCCGGATCCGCGCCTCGCTGCGCGCGCTGGCCGAGCGGGGTGTCGGCCTGAGCGACATTCGCCTCAACGCGCTTGCCGAGATCAATCGGGTGCTCGGTCGGAGCGCCGGCACGCGGCGCGTGGAACTGCGCACCGACGGCGGGTTCGTCCGCTCATTCGTGCCGACGGGAGACGCCTTCGCCGGATTGATGATTCCGGTCGTCGAGTCGGCGGCCGACGCGCTCGTCGCCGGAGAGTTGCTTCGCGTTCGCCGATGCGCCGACCCGCGCTGCATGCGCGTTTTCTTCGACGGGACAAAAAATGGCCGCCGTCGCTGGTGTGACATGGCGACGTGCGGCAATCGGGCGAAAGCGGCACGACACCGCCTCAAAGCCGCGGTGTCGTGATCGTTCGACGCGTGGCCCTCAGGCCGCGACGCGCTTCTTGATGTAACCCATCTCCACCGCAAAGTCCGCCAGCTTCTTCTGCAGCATGCGGCGGCCGCGGAAAAGCCGCGATTTGACGGTCCCCTCCGGGATGCCGAGGATCTCGGCGATCTCGGCGTAGCGCAGTCCCTGCACATCACTCAGCACCACGGCCGTGCGATAGTCCGGCGGCAGCGCATCGATCGCCTGCGTCACTTCCTCGTCGACGAAGGAATCATAGAAGCGCCCCTCGGGATCGGCCTCGCCCACCACCGCGAGCGATGCCCAGCTATCGGCTTCCTCGGGCAGCTGCACTTCGCGCGAGCTCGAGCGACGCGAGCGGCTCACGAAAGTGTGATACAGAATCGTGAACAGCCACGCGCGGACGTTCGTGCCCAGGTTGTACTGCTCCCACCGCTCGAAGGCGCGGAGCATCGTATCGGACACGAGATCTTCCGCATCATCACGCGCATGCGTGAGCTTGAGCGCGAAGCTGTACAGCGCATCCAAGTGGACCAGCGCCTCCGCCTCGAACTGCGCCCGGCGCACGGCCACGTCACGCTCATCGCGCACGCTCGCCGCCGGCGTCTCTTTCGTCGTCACCTGCTCCAGGACTCCGCTTCCCATAAGCTCCCCCGAATTGCGCACAGCGAGTCGCATCAAACCGCGCTCTCCTCGCGCACGTGCATGGCGACGAACCGTTTCAAATCCGCCGCGATCCCTTCCATTACCGTGATCTCCCGCTTCACCCGCGACATCAGCAGCGCGCCTTCCAACGTCGCGATGATGAACCGCGACAATCGCGTCGTGTCGACGCCCTCCTTGAGCCGCGCCCTCGCCTCCCACAGCAGCGCTTGGATCTGCTCCGCCCACCGCTCGAACACCGCGTCGAGCGTCCGTCGAAATGCTTCATGCGCTTCCGCCATCTCCGTCGCGAACGCGCCGCACGGTCCACCGCCCTGACATCCCCGCGCCGCGTGCGACGTCACGATCTCGTCGATGAAGAGATTCAACCGCTCGATCGGGTCGATCACCGGCTGCCGCAAAATCGTCAGTCCGCGCTCGACGAACCGCTCGAACTGCCGGCTCAACACCGCCTGCCCGAGTTCTTCCTTCGACTTGAAGTAGTGGTAGAAGTGCCCCTTGCCGCCGAGCCCCGCCTCGCGAATCACATCCTCGACCGAAGTCTGGCCATACCCGCTCCGCGCGATCAACGTCGTCGCGACGTCGACGATCTCTGATTTCCGGTTATTGGCCATGTCGGTTAATTTAGACCGATCGGTCCAGAAGTCAACCCCGACTATACTGCTATGTAACAGACTCGTAACGCTGATGTTACGAACTGCGCGGCAATCGGTTGCCGGGCCGGCGTATGCATGGATTGGACCGTGCGGTATGGTCGCCGTCGGGTCGCGTACGGCGCCGATCCAGCCATATTGGGCCATGACGGAAATGGTCGAGGTCACGCGAACTTTCCTGCAGCTCGAATCGCCGGCACAGCTTCGTGCCACCGCGATCGATGATCCCGCACTCCACGTCGAGCGCGTGATCGATTGCCCCGTGTCGTTCTATCAGTACCTCTACCGCGAGGTCGGTCGACGCTATCAGTGGCGCGATCGTCTCGATTGGACCGACGACCAAACGCGCGCGCATCTCGCGCGCTCCGACACGTCGGTGTGGGTGCTCTCCCGCGGCGGTGCACCCGCCGGCTGGTTCGAGCTCGTGCTCCACGACGATCGCTCCGTGGAGATCGCCTACTTCGGCCTGCTCCCCGACTTCATCGGACAAGGGCTCGGCAAGCGCATGCTGTCGGTGGCCGCAACAACTGCCTGGGGACTCGGCGCCGAGCGTGTGTGGTTGCACACGTGCACGCTCGACAATCCGTCAGCGCTGCCGAATTATTTGGCGCGAGGATTCACGGCGTACAAGACGGAAAAATACACCGTCACCCGCTGACCACAGGCGTCAGCGACGGCGCCGCTTCCCCTTTTTCCACGGCGCGGCCTTTCCGCCTTTTTTTGCGCCGCCATGGTGTCCGCGCTCTCCGTGCTTCCGTCCGCCATGCCGTGGCTCCGCCGACCGATGATCGCTGACGACTTCGAACGGAGTGAAGGGCTGATCGAGCAGCTCCTGCAGCTCGTCGAGCGTGTTCGCGCGCATGGTGCCGCGCTGGCCTCGAGGCACCGCGAACTGCAGCGGTCGGTCGAGCACAGGCAGCTCGGCGTCGGATAAGTTGCGCGCGATTTTCTCCGGAAGGCGAAGCCGCGCGACCGCTCCCGACGCGCTGTCGATGTCGTAGTCGATCGGCACCTCGCGGTCGCGAATCATCACGAAGTCGGGAAGCGCCATCAGCCGCTCCCGCTCGTCGCGCGGAATGCTCGATCGGACATCGAGGGAGAGATCCGCTGCGCGGAAATCGTCGAGCGAATTCACCTCGCCGAGCTTCGACTCATAGAGCTGCGCCAGCTCGGGAAGGCCGAGCTTCGGCGTGTGCCCGCCCGATCGCTTGTAGAGCTCGCGCGCCTCCTCTATCGCCGGGCGGTTCTTCTTCACCGCCCAGTGGCGCGCTTCCATCTTCGCCAGCGACTCGGCCAGCGCATGCCGCGCCTCACCCGCCAGCTCCGGCGGGAAGATCTCGATCGGCTCGAACTCGCGCTCCAACTCGAAGCCGAAGTATTCCACCGAGCGACGGATGCTGAGCGGCGCACGCCTCCGTTCCGGGTCGTACACCAACAGCGGCGGTCCGCGCGTTGCGTACTTCTTGATCAGCTCGAGCGGAATCTGCGTCCCCTCGATCGATGCGCGCGGAATGCCCATCCGGTCCGCGAAGTAGCGCAGCTCGCCCGCGATCGCGCCCCACGCTCCGCAGACGCTCGTCTTCGAGACGCGCGCCTCGTCGCCGCTGGCCGTGTGCTCATCGATCACCAGATCGAACGGCATGATGCGCGCGAGCAGCTCGGCGAAGCGGCGATGCACGCGGTCGCCCGCGTACGGCATCGAATCCGGCAGCCGCATCTCGAGCGTGCGATAGATGCTCGCCATCCCCAGCGCCGCGTCCTCGATTGATTTCACCAGCGCGCCACGCTCCTCGGACCACTGCTCGACGCGATCGTCGAACAGGTGCCGCGGAAGTCCATACACCTCTCCCACGACGCCGGCGCGGCTGAACGCCTCGGCGTAGAGATTGTACGCGGTGAGGTGATCGCTCCCCGGCACCAATAGTCCCGTCAGGTCGCGCTCTTCGCGCGTCATGCGATGCAGCGACTCGATCGACGCCATCACCGCGACGAAGGGAACCAAGTCGTCCTCGGCGTGCACCAGCAGCTCCGCCCAGGCACGATCGACCGGCATCGCCTCGACGGCCTTGCCGTACTGCGACAATCGGCCGCGCTCATCGATGATGCCGCGGCGCTCGAGCAACTGCACGGCATCGCGGTATGCGCGCCGGTCGAGCGGTACCGGCAAATCGAGATCGTCGGCGCGAACGCCAAGGTCGGCGCAGGTGATCGCGACCCGCTCGGAATCGCCGGCGAGCTGAAATTCCGGCTCGGTCGGCTTGAGCGATGCGAAATGAATGTCCCGGTCGCTCAGGATGAATACCCGGCCGTTTTCGACGCGGCCGTGGACGCGACCAGCCATCTGGAGAATCTCGTTCGATCCGAGATGCGTGCGCGTGAGGACGTTCTTCCCACGCTCGATCACGTTGGTGAATCGCGTGTCGTCGATCACGACCGTGTCGAGCCCCTGCACGTTCAGCGCGCTCTGGCCGGCGGCCGTCATCGCCAGCAGATACGGCTTTCGCACTTCGCCCTCAAGGAAGGGACGGATCACGCGAATCGGCTCGCCGCCGTGATAGAACGCCGACGTGATGCGCGGGTTGCGCGCGCCGACATCGGTCGCGACTTGCTCGACGCCGGCGCGCGTCGGAAGGAACACGCCAATGCCACGACGCTCGCGCTGTGCTTGCTGCAGAAAGCGCTCGTCCAAGAACGCCAACGGCTGCTTCGCTACCACGACGACCTTTGCCTTCTTCTCCGGATCGAAGGCGAAGCTCTCGATCACCTCGCTCGAATTCAGGTAGCGGGCGTAGAAGGTCGGGTCAACCGTGGCCGACAGCCAGATGAACCTGCACCCGACGCGCTTGCCGAGCGCGAGGCACAGCTCCAGCTCCGCGCTCGTCTGATGGATTTCGTCGACGACCAACGTATCGCGCGCCATGATGTCGCCATCCTGAAACCAACGGCGTGCGATACCGGTGGTGATGATGACGACGTTCCACGACGGCGTGTCGGGCGTCGCCTCGCGCTCACGATTGATGACGCCGACGCGCAGCTCCGGCGCCCCGGTGATCACCTGCGCCATAGAGCGCACGGCGAGCGTCTTTCCCGTCCCGGTTCCGGCGACGATGCCGAATCCCTTGCCATCGCGAGCGAGATCGCGGATCTGGTCGCCGTGCTCGCGCTCGAGCACCGTCTCGATGTGAAGCCCCATCGCCAGCTCGATCGTTTCGCACGCCGCGCGGGTCGGCGCGATCACGATCACTCGGCCGCTGGCTGGCTCCGCGGCGAGATATGCCTCTCGGTCGGGCGGGAGGTAGTGATCACGAACCGCGCGCATGCGCCGCCGACGTGCAAGAGCGGTTCCGCGAACGCGACGAGCCCGGCGAGAGCAGCTGCTCCCGCCGGGCTCGGCTCGTCCGTGACATCACGGCATCACTCGAGAGAATGGTCGTCGGAGCACGGGAGCCGACATCTCCGGTTTCTTCGTCACCACCGGCGGCGGATCAATGCGTGGCGCTGGCTTCGGCGGCGGATCCTGCCGCGGGGGATCGACCCGCGGAGGCTGAGTTGGCGTTGGCGAGGAGGCCGGCGGAGTCGGCATTGGCGACGAGGCCGGCGGAGTCACCGGATTCGAGGGCGGCGGCGAGAAGCGCGGCTGCGGCGTCGCTCGCGGGTCCTCGGGCGCAGAGACGCCATCGGGCGGACGTCGCGTGACCGGCGGCTCCGGTGGCTTCCGCAGCGAATCGATTCGCGGAAGGCGCGTTTCTGTCGTGCGATCGGGCAGATGCTCGGGTTTCGTCACCGCTTTTGACGGCTCGCCGAAAATCACGCGCGCGTTCGGCGGTCTGTTGCGGATCGCGGTCGGGCAGTCCGTCGGCGCGGGCTGATGCGAGGACGGCACCCCATCCAGCCAGATGCGGCACATACCCTCGGGGGGGCGCAGGTTGGCAGGAACGGCGCTGCTGTCTCTCTTAGCCTGCGGGGCGAATCCCTGCGCTCGAAGCGGGAAGGCTACTCCCGCGGCGCACAGCGCCCAGATGATGACTGGTCGTCTCATATAT
>JALZAE010000088.1 GCA_030948535.1 Gemmatimonadota bacterium
TTCGCGACGCGCACCGTTCGCGACGACTCGCTCGACGTCAGCTTCCTGCGCTGGCCAACGCGCTCGCCCGATGGCAAGCGCATCGCGTTCGAGGCCGCGGGCAAGATCTGGATCGCCGATCTTCCCAACGGCCGGCCCCGCCGCCTCACCGCAAACACCTTTACGCCGCTCGAGCTGTCGCCCGCCTGGTCGCCCGACGGCAACTGGATCGCCTTCACGAGCTTCGATGATGAGAAGCTCGGACATCTCTGGAAGATTCGTGTCGGCAGCTTCGGCGCGCACGCCGGCATTCCGGACGAGATGGTTCGTCTCACCGCGAAGCCGGGCGAGTATCTGCATCCGGCGTGGTCGTTCGATGGCAGCGAGCTCGTCGTCACGCGCGGGTCCGGCGGATTTCTGCGGCAGCACAGCGTGTCGAACAACGTGTGGTACGAGCTGCGTCGCGTGAGTGCCACCGCCGGCGGAAAAGAAACGCTCGTCACCTACGTCAATCGTCCCTTCGCCGCCGGTCGTCCTCTCATGCCGCGGCGCCCGATCGTGCAGGCGTTCTTCGGACCGGGCGGGCGCATCTACTATCCGGAGACGCACGGGCCAGAAGCGGCGGTTGCCGGCGTGCCCGCCGAGCAGGCGGCGACCGACTTCACCTCCGTTGCGCCCGACGGCAGCGACAAGCGCATCCATCTCGTCTTCCCCTACGCCGACGAAGCCGCGATCTCGCCCAACGGCAAGTGGGTGGCCTACCAGGAAGGCGACAACGTCTTTCTCGCGCCATTCCCACTTGGCGGCACGGCCGAGACGCCGCCCCGCATCGAGCACCGCCGAGGCAGCAAGCTTCCGCTGAAGCAGATCTCATTCGAGGGCGGACTGTTTCCCCATTGGCGCGACAGCGTCACCGCGGAGTTCGGCAGCGGACGCAAGCACTACTCGTACAATGTGCGCACTGGAAAGACGGACACCGTTTCGATCTCGCTTTCACTGCCGAAGCGAATCCCGACCGGCGCGGTGGCGATCACCAACGCACGCATCATCACGATGGATGAGCGTCGCGTGATCCCGCGGGGCACGGTGCTGGTCCGTGGCGCGCGCATCGCCTGCGTGGGCGAGTGCGACACCTCGGGCGCACAGGTGATCGATGCCACCGGCAAGACGATCATCCCCGGCTTCATCGACTTGCACGCGCACCATCATCGCGATCACGAAGGCGTGCTCCCGCGCCGCAACTGGGAGTCGGCGATCTACATGGCGTACGGCGTGACCACGACGCTCGACAACTCGATGTGGTCGCAGAACGTCTTTCCGACGGCGCAGATGGTGGAAGCGGGCCTCGTCATCGGACCGCGCACCTTCTCGACCGGGGATCCGCTCTACAATGGCGACAACTCCCGCCAGAACGATCTCACTAGCCTCACCGTCGCCGAACAGAACGTAAAGCGGCTGCAGTCGTGGGGCGCGGTCACCATGAAGCAGTACTCGCAACCGCGGCGCGATCAGCGCCAGTGGGTGAGCGACGCCGCGCGCCGCTACGGCCTGCGCGTCACGGCCGAGGGTGGCGACATCGAGTACGACTTGAGCATGATCATGGATGGCCAGACGGGCTGGGAGCATCCATGGGGCAACGTCCCCGTCTACGGCGACGTCGCGAAATTCTTCGGCAAGGCGCACGCGTTCTACTCGCCGACCTTCATGGTCGCCGGCCCCTCGGCGTGGAGCGAGGAGTACTGGTACGCCGAGAGCGACGTCTTCGCCGACCCGAAGCTACAGTCTTGGACGCCGTGGCAGATGCTGTTGCCGCAGACGCGCCGCCGCATGTTGCGCCCCGCGACGGACTATGGATTTCCGCTGCTGGCTCAGGGACTCGTCGACATCATCGCCGAGGGCGGACACGGCGCGATCGGATCGCACGGACAGCAGCACGGCATTGGTTCGCACTGGGAGACCTGGATGCTCGCGTCCGCGGCGGGCCCGATGGGTGCGCTCGAGGTGGCAACGCTCGACGGCGCTCGCTTCATTGGCATCGACAAGGACGTCGGCTCGATCACGACGGGCAAGCTCGCGGACCTGATGGTGCTGAATGGAAATCCGCTCGACAACATCCGCGAGACGCGCAACATCAAGTTTGTGATGAAGGGCGGCGTGCTGCTCGATGCCAACACGCTCGACGAAGTGTGGCCGGCGAAGACGCCGTACGGTGCGCACTGGTGGGTAAACCCGGACGCTCTGAAGGCCGACAAGAAGCGCACCGACATCTGGGACAAACCATAGGTGCCTCCACGCGGCCGCTCGAAGCCAAGGCCGGAGCTTCGTTCGAGGCACGCATCGAGGCGCACGTGCTCCTCCGCCGGCACGACCAGGAGCAGTGCCGGCGGAAGGGTCCAGAGAGAGAAACGTGTCCGTTCGGCGGGAT
>JALZAE010000364.1 GCA_030948535.1 Gemmatimonadota bacterium
CCGGAGAGCGAGCGCACCATGCGCCCATTCAGATGCTCGACGCCGATGCGCGCCGCGGCTTCACGCGCGGTGTCGGCGCTCGCCGCGCCGTACGCGACGTTCTGCTCGACCGAGAGATGCGGAAAGAGATAGCCGTGTTGATACACGAATCCGATCGAGCGACGCTCCGGCGGCAACCGCGTCGCATCGACCTCGTCGAGCATCACGACGCCAGATCGAACGGGTGAGACGCCGGCGACCGCCTCGAGCAACGTCGTCTTCCCGGAGCCCGCAGGCCCGATCACGACGCCGTACTGTCCGGTCGGGATGGCGAAGCTGATGTCGCGAAGCTCGAAGGTGCCAACTTGGGCGGTGAGATTGCGAAGCGCGATCACACGTCCAGCCCGCGCTCGTAGCGCAGCGCGCGGAGAATGATCAAGGGAATCAACGAGAGCAGCACCAGCGCCGCGGCGACCGGCAACGCCTGCGGCAGCCCGAAGCTCGTGAAGCGATCGTAGCTCAGCACGCTGAGCACTTTTGGATTGTACGTCAGCACGACGATCGCGCCGAACTCGCTCACCGCTCGCGCCCACATCACGACCGCCGCGGCGACGAGTCCGCGCAGCGACAGCGGCAGCGTCACTCGGCGAAATGCCCGCCACGCCGGATCGCCGAGTGTCCGCGCAACAGCTTCGTACCGCAAATCCACTCTCGCGAACGCTTCGCGCGCGGCGCTCACGTACAGGGGCGCCGAGACGAACAGCATCGCGCACACGATGCCCAGCGGCGAGCCAGCGACGCGAATTCCCATGCTCAGTAGCGATCCGCCGACCGCGCTGTCCCGCCCGAGCACGAGCAGCAGCGCGATACCCGCAACGGGATGTGGAATCAGCAGCGGCAGGTCGACGAGCGCGGCAACGATCGCCCGCCCGCGAAATTCGCGGCGCGCCAGCAGATATGCCACGGGCGTTCCGCCGAGTACACCGAGGATCGTCGCCGCCGTCGCGGTGAGCGCGGTGAGCGCGAGCGCGCGGCGCAGCTCGGCGTCGCTGCCGAGCTGCTGCACACCGCGCGCGCCGGCGGACGTCACCAGCTCGGCGATCGGCGCGACGAGAAAGAGGAGAAAGATCGATGCGCATAGCGCGACGATGACGCTCGCCGCACCGTGCGCCGTCCGACGCGACTGGGTCGATTCAGTCATCGGGGGATGAGTGACTCCGGCACCGCGCTGCCGAGGATGACCGGATGCTCGACGGCATCGAGCTTGTTGGCGCGGAGCACGCGGATGCCATCGGGCGACATCAGCCATTTCACGAACGCTCCGGCGCGGGCGCGATGCGGGGCGTTGGTCGGGATCGAGAGTCCGTAGACGATCGGCTCGCCGCGGAAGACGACCGTGTCGCCCGGCGCTTTGCCGCGCACTCGCGTCGTCGCGCCGGCGTAGAAGCCAGCCTGATCGGGATCGCTCAGATCGATCTCGCGGGGCAGCGTGAGATAGCGCAGCGAGGCACCCTGTGCGATCGACTCGTACGACCAGATATAATCGAGCTCGCCCGCCTGTAGCAGCGCGACGAGCTCGGCTTCGACCGGGCGCATGTTGCGCGCGGGCTCCAGGGCGAGAAGCCGATCGTAGAGACCCGGCTGCGCGTAGACTCGCTCGGCGAGCTGCATCGTGAGCAGCGTGCGATAACCGTTGGGATCGCTGTTGGGATCCGCGCGTCCGGTCTCCACGCCGGAGCGCTGCAGGATCTGCCACCAGTTCTGCGGTGTGACGTCCGCGGCGAAGCGCGAGCGATCGGTGTACGCCAGCACCATACGATTGCGCGCGAACTGCGCGTACCACGTCGTGTGCGCCGGGATGAGCATTCGGGGAAAAAGCTCGTAGTCGGCGAGCGCGATGACGTCGGGAATCTTGTGCAGCTCCGTCAACTTGCGCGCCGTCTCGAGCGAGCCGGAGTTCTCCTGCTCGGCGCGTCCGCCGTTGTGCGCGATGAAGGTGTCGAGCGCCGCGCGAATCGGACGCGCCAGGCTACCGGCATTGTAGACGACGAGTGTGTCGTCGGCCGAAGTGGCGCGGCGGCAAGCGCCGGCGCACCCGGCGATCGCGATAGCGGCGATCGAAGCGCGCATGAGTGAGCGGGTCATTGGCTGGCGAATGTCCGTCCGCGACGCTGACCGGGCAAGCGTCGGATGTAAAGTTTGCTTGACATCGCCGAATGGCGTCCGTAGCTTGTCCTCGAGCGAATGATGTCACCGGCGGAGAGAAAGATGGCGAAAAGGGCAGAGAGCAGACGGGTGATGGCGATGCAATTCGTGACCGTCACGCTCGCGGCGGGGGCAATGATCGGATCGTCGTGGCTCCTCAAGTACGTCCCGATGAGCGCGGCGCCGCGGCTACTCGTCTCCCTCCTGCCGATTCCACTTTACGCGATGTTCCTCGTCACAATGTGGCGCGCGATCCGTATGACCGATGAGCTGCAGCAGCGCATCCAGCTCGAGGCGCTGTCGTTCTCTTTCGCCGCCACGGCGTTGGCATCGCTCACACACTACTATCTGCACAAAGGTGGCTTTCTCGCGCTGCAGGAGTTTCCCGTCATCGTCGTGATGACCTTCTTCTACATCGCCGCGATCGCCGTCGGGCACCGGCGCTACGCGTGACGTGCGCGTGAACAATCGGCTGCGTGTGCTCCGCGCCGAGCGCGAGTGGTCGCAGCAGGAGCTCGCGCGCCGGCTGGGCGTCTCACGTCAAACGGTGAACGCCATCGAGACGGAGCGCTACGACCCGAGCCTCCCACTCGCCTTCAAGATCGCGCACGTTCTCGGCGAGCGCATCGACGAGATCTTTCTCCCGACCGCCAACGGAAAACATGACTGACACCGCTATCGAGATTCGCCACGCCGTCAAGGCGTACGCGGAGCACGTCGCCGTGAAGGATCTGTCGCTCACCGTGCCGCGCGGCGCGGTGTACGGGCTGCTCGGCCCGAACGGCGCCGGCAAGACGACGACGATCCGGATGATCCTCAACATCATCGCGCCGGACTCAGGCACCATCAGCATCTTCGGCCAGCCCAACGATGCGCCCGGCGTGACGGACCGGCTCGGCTATCTACCGGAAGAGCGCGGACTCTATCCGAAGATGCAGGTGCGGCGCGTCCTCAAGTTCCTGGGCGAGCTCAAGGGAATGTCGGGCAAGGATGCCGATCTGCGCATCACGCACTGGCTCGAGCTGCTCGGCATTCGCACCCCGGAAAAAGATTGGGGGCTTGCGAAGGTGAACGAGCTCTCGCGCGGCATGCAGCAGAAGGTGCAGTTCATCGGCACGCTGCTGCACGATCCCGATCTGGTGATCCTCGACGAGCCCTTCAGCGGTCTGGATCCGATCAACGCACAGGCGCTCAAGGACACCGTGGTCGATCTCAAGAAGCGCGGCAAGACGGTGATCTTCAGTACGCATCTCATGGACAACGCCGAGCGGCTCTGCGACTCGATCTGCATCATCGCGCGCGGCGAGAAGGTGCTCGACGGCGGTGTGGCGCAGGTGAAGGCGGAGCATGGCGGCAAGAACATCGCGCTCTCGCTGGGCGGAATCGCAAGCACCGGCGTGTCGTCGGTGCTCAGCGACCGGTCGCTCGTCGCGCGCGTCGATGACAACAATCGCTTCTTCGACATCGAGCTGGCGCCCGGTGCGGACGCGCAGGTGTTGCTGCGCCGCCTGATCGCCGCCGATGCCAACGTGCAGCGCTTCGAGCTCGTGCAGCCGTCGCTGCATCAGATCTTCCTGGAGAAAGTCGGTGCCACCAACGTCGAAGCGGGGATGAGCGGCCATGGATAAGCGCATCGCGAAGCTCATCACGGTGATCAAGCGCGAGTACCTCGAGCGCGTTCGCCAGCGCTGGTTCCTGATCTCGTCGCTGGCCGTGCCGTTTCTCATGGTCGGACTCGTCGTGCTTCCGGCGTGGTTGTCGGCCAAGAGCGCCAAGGTCACCGACGTCTCGCGCATCGTCGTCATCGATGCGTCGGGCGGTGACTTCGGCGAGCGCGTAGCCGGCGCGCTGCTGGATCCCAGCCACACCAATCCCGCCGTCGCGC
>JALZAE010000169.1 GCA_030948535.1 Gemmatimonadota bacterium
ACCCGTATGTGTGATCAAGCCAGAAACGGCGTGACAATCGCGGTCACTTGCGCCTTGGTCAGCGGCTCATCGAATGCTTCCGTGGCGGCATTGACGTTCGCAACGTTGGGAAGCGTCGAGACGTTGAGCCCTCCCTGCGTCACGTTGTCTTCGCCGTCGTAGATCCCCTGCGTGAACGCGGGCAGATCGTCGCGGCTGTTCCCGGTGATCCATCCCTTCTTGCCGCGCAGCCGTCGAATCTCCGACGCATGTCGCGCTTCGATGGAGTGAATCGTCAACGCTGCCGTAAGTACGGCCTTGTCGTTGATGAGCCGCGGCGCCTGACCCTTGTACGCGCGGACACCCGTGTCCTCAAACGCGTGGGCGAGCACCTTGAATGTCTCGTACTGTCCAGCTGAGAAATTGAAGCCCGGCACATTGCCGTGCGCGGTGAAGTCGAAAGTTGGTTTTGCATTCGGCGTCGCGCCCTTCCCGGTGATCAAGCCCTGCAGCGCCGTGACGTGCGCCGTCTCATGCCCGCTGATCGTCGTGAAGATCGTGCGGTCGGCCGCATCGATCAGTCCGGTCGCGGCGACGCCGCGCGAGTAGAACTCCGCCTCGAGCTGCTCGAGGAGCAGCGCGAACTGCAGCACGTCGAGGACGTCGGTCGGCGTTTGACCGAACACATCCTTGGAGAGCGCGGCCATTGCGATCGGGATCGATCCGAGTGCGAGCGCGGCGGCAATCTTCGAGTTGACGGACGCGCCATTCGAGATCTCTGTCTGACGCGCATCGAGCGCGGTCATGATGTCGGGATCGACGGCGTCATAGAGGGACTTCTGATCTTTGATATTCATGAGTGGGTCGCTCCTCAGCCGTTGCCGTTGGGGCCTTGCACGAACGCCGACGGCGCGTTCGCTAAGGCGAGATGGTCTACGATGTAGGCCTGCGCGGCGGTGGCCACTTTCGCCGGCCGGAACGCATCGTCGAACGACTGCGGTGCGAATGCGTTGGTCTTCGGCGCGATCAGGTCGTGGATCGCCGAGGCGTGACGCGCCTCCACCGACACGATCTTGCCCGCGATAGTGAGGTTGTCAGTGCTCGTGATGTACTGTGCCGCGCCATTGTAGGCCGCGACGCCGAGGTCCTCGAAGGTCGCGGCCAGCGCCAGCACCGCGGTGCGGTTGGTGAAGTCGAGACCGCCGTACGTCGTCGTGACCGTGAAGCCGTTCGTCGCTCCGAGCGCGGCCTTCAGGAATTCGCGGTGCACGACCTCGTGCTTCTGCACGTCGGCCAGCACGGCCTGATCGGCGGCGGGAAATCCGCTGAACGCCGCGACCACGCGCGTGTAGAAATCGGCCTCGAGCTGCTCGAGCGCGTAGGCGAACTGCAGCACGGCGGTGTCGCCCTTCGAGAAGTCGATCGTGAGCGTGTTGCCCGTACCGGGACCGGTGATCGAGTTCGTGCTGTCCTTGCACGAAGTGAGCACCGTCGGCAAAAACACGATGGCGCCCCCGATCCCCATGATCTTGAGAAAGTCGCGCCGCGTGGCCGGGTCGCTCAGCTGCTCGGCACGCGAGACGAGCATGGTCTTCTTGTCTGGCATGTACTCTCTCCTCTGACGCATCGATGACGTCACTGTGATTGCCGGCCGTTCGCCTCGTACGCGCGTCCCGGCCAGCTCCAGGCGCGCAGCAAAAAGATTGAATCGCTAGGGGTGCTTACTTCGCGAGCGCCTTCTTGAGCGCGTCGGCACCGAACTGCTGCGCGTCCATCGCTTTCGGAACGACCGCGCCCATGCCGAAGAACTCGTGGGTCACGCCGTCGTAGAGTTTGCGCTCGACCGGCACACCCGCCTTGGTGAGCGCAGCTTCGAGCATGGCGCCGTCGTCGCGGAGCGGATCGATCTGCGCGTTGATGATCGTCACCGGCGGCAGGCCGGCGAGATTCGCGTGGACGAGATCGATGCGGGGATCCTTGAGGTCGGCCGGCGAGCGAATGACGTGCTTGACGAACCACCCCATCATGGGGCGATTGAGCGGCTTGGCGTTCGCGTTCTCGACGTAGGACGCGGTCATCGTGTCGGTCTGCGCCACGGGATAGACGGCGAGCACCGCCAGCGGCATCTGCACTTTCTTGTCGCGCGCGGTCATCGCGGTGGCCACGGCGAGATTGCCGCCAGCACTTTCGCCCGCGAGCGCCACCCGAGCGGGATCACCGTTGATCGACGCGGCGTTCTTCAGTGTCCAGAGGTATGTGGCGAACGCGTCATCATGCGCCGCGGGGAACCGGTGCTCCGGAGCCTGCCGATAGTCGACGGACACGACGACCGCGTTCGCATTCTTCGACAGCGAGCGGGCGCCCGCGTCGTACACATCTTTGTTGGCGATCACCCAGCCGCCGCCGTGGTAGTAGACGATGACGGGCAAGTTCTTTCCACCCTGCGGCGTGTACACGCGAACGGGCAGCGGGCCACCGGGCCCTGGAATCGTGCGATCGGCCGACGTCGGACCCGCCTCTGCAGCGGGGGGTGGGCCCATCTTCGCCATCAGCGCTTTCACGGCATCGGCCGGGGTCGGCTGCTTCCGCGCTTCCGCGGGCGTGAGCGTCTCGATCGGCTTTCCACCGAGCGCCTGCAGCTGATCGAGCACCGATTGCATCGGCG
>JALZAE010000172.1 GCA_030948535.1 Gemmatimonadota bacterium
CGCCGATAGCAAGCGAATGATCGAGCTGAGCCGCGAGATCGCCGCCGTCGCCAAACGCGCGCGCGATGGCAAGCTGACGATGGATGACCTCACCGGCGGCACCTTCACCATCACCAACGGCGGCGTGTTCGGCTCGCTCGTCTCCACGCCGATCTTGAACTATCCGCAGTCGGGCATCCTCGGCCTGCACAAGATTCAGGACCGGCCTGTCGCCATCGCGGGCAAGGTGGAGATCCGGCCGATGATGTACCTGGCACTATCGTACGATCATCGCATCGTCGAAGGCCAGCAGGCCGTACTCTTTCTGGTGCGCGTGAAGGAGCTGATGGAAGATCCGGCGGCAATGCTCATCGACTGAGCATGTGATGCGTAGCGCTCACCCCCAATCCCACAGAGGTCGTATGCGACAGCTACTCGGAAGTCTGCTCGTTGTTTCCGCCTTGGCCGCGTGCTCCAAATCCGATACCGGTGCGGCCGCGACATCCGCCGCGGCCGCGCCCGCCGTCGCCCCCGCACGGCCGCCGATGGCAATGAATCAGAAGATGGCCGGCACGTGGTCGGCTCGCGCGCACCCCGCCGGCATGCCGGCAAACGACACCGGCATGGCATTCACGATCATCGCGGATACGTCGGCAAATTCCCTGACGATCAATGGGAAGGATACGGTCAAGTATCATCGTGTTTCGATGACCGACTCGACCTTCGTCGTCGAGTCCTCGCCGCACATGGATCCCATGCTCAAGACCCAGGCGACGGATCGCGCCGACGGAAAGTTCGCCGCCGATTCGATGTGGGGAACGTTCGAGACGAAGCCCACGAAGGGCAACAAGAAGCTTCTCAGCGGCACGTGGAGCGCCCACCGCAAAAGCTGATCGCGCCGCGCTGCAACACTGAGGGATACTCGGGGGTGGTCGCCGCGCGCGACCACCCCCGCTATCTTTTCGCTCGCATCCTCACTTCATCACGACATCACAATGCCTGACATCTCGGCGACACCCGACGTCGTCGTCATCGGTGGCGGACCTGGCGGCTATGTGGCTGCCATCCGCGCCGCGCAGCTTGGACTCTCCACCATATGCGTGGAGAAGGACAAGACGCTCGGCGGCACGTGCGTGAACGTGGGGTGCATTCCATCCAAGGCGCTGCTGCAGAGCTCAGAGCACTACGAGTTCATGCGCATCCACGCCGCCGACCACGGCATCGGCGTCGGAGAGCTGGCGCTCGATCTCGCGCAGATGCTCAAGCGCAAAGACGATGTTGTGCGTCAGAACACCAATGGCGTCGAGTTTCTCTTCAAGAAGAACAAGATCACCTGGGCGAAGGGCACCGCGTCGCTCCGCGCCGGCAACATCGTCGAAGTGCGCGGCGAAGACGGGTCGACGACCACCTACCAGGCGAAGAACGTCATTCTCGCGACTGGCTCGGTCGCGGCGGAGCTGCCCTTCCTCAAGTTCGATGAGCGTCGCGTGCTGTCCAACATCGGTGCGCTCAACATACCCGAGGTGCCTGCGCATCTCGTCGTGGTCGGCGGCGGAGTGATCGGGCTCGAGCTCGGCTCGGTGTGGCGGCGCCTTGGCGCGAAGGTGACCGTCGTCGAGTTCATGCCGACGATTCTTCCGGGACTCGACGCCGACTTGGTGAAAGAAGCCGATCGCACCTTCCGGAAGCAGGGGTTGGACATTCGCACCGGCACCAAAGTCATCGCCGCGCGGAACGAAGGCGACAACGTCTTCGTCGAGATCGAGAAGGACAACGTGCGATCGACCCTCGACGCAGACTACGTGCTGGTGTCGGTCGGACGAAAGTCCTCACTCGGGGGCATCGACGCGGCGACGATCGGGCTTGCATTGGGGCCGCGTGGCGAGATCATGGCCGACGATCGCATGCGGACCAACCTCCCGAACGTGTACGCCATCGGCGACGCGGTTGGCGGCAAACTGCTCGCCCACAAGGCGGAGGAGGAGGGCGTCGTTGCCGCCGAAGTGATCGCCGGCAAGCCGAGTCGCATGCACTATCGATCGATCCCGAACGTGGTCTACACCTGGCCGGAGATCGCGAGCGTTGGCCTCGCCGAGCACGAAGTGCG
>JALZAE010000191.1 GCA_030948535.1 Gemmatimonadota bacterium
TCTCCTCACCCGAGATGTAGGGATGCGATATCGGTCCGAGAATCACCGCGATGTGCTTCGCGGCCAGCTCCTCTTTCACCGCGTACGCCTGGGCGCCCCCGGCGATGACGAGTGAAAAACCAAACTCCTCGCTCAGCGCGATCGCGCCGCGGATGTCGGTTACCGTGTTGGCTTGGATGCGCACGGGCAGCTCGCGGTGCAGCGCGCGGACGAGCGCGTCGTTCCCGAGATTGCGGACCGGCGGCGCCATCTTCGCGCGCTCGGCTTCCGGGCGCATGTCGTACGCCTGCCGTGCGCGATCGTGTTCCTGCGCGCGCACGAACGCTTGCCGCAGGAGCGCCATCAGTCCCGGATGGGTCACCGGGGAGCGCTGCTTGGCGCGGAAGGTCTTGGTCGGGCCGAGTCCGATGTTCATGTCGAGCGACGCCGGCTCGAGCACGACGAGCGTGGCCATGCTGCTCGCCGCCGTCTTCACCACTGCGCCCTGACCACCGACGACGGTCTGGTCGCCCGGCCCGATGTGCTGCGTGGTCACGCCGCCCGAAAGCAGCTCGCGCGCGCGAAGCGCACCGGCGCTGCCCGTGAATCCTTCACCCGTCGGATCGTAGTCGTTGATCACGCGAAGCTCGGGCGTGATCGGGTCGGATGTCTCGTTGAGATCGGAGGGATCGATGCCGTAGTACGTCGCCGCGTCGACGAGCCCCGGCATGACGAATTTTCCCGTCGCGTCGACGATCGTGGCGCCCTGGGGAATCGGCACGTTGGCACCGACGGCCATGATCTTGCCGCCGCGCATCACCACCGTGCCGCGCGGGATCGAGGCACCGGCCATAGTCAACACGGTGCCTCCACGGATGGCCACCGCCGTCTGCTGCGCCGCGACCGGCTCCACCGTGATGACGGCGATGAGCAGTGCGCTGACGCCGATCGCCGACGAGATGCGAGCATGAACAGACGTCACTTGTCCTCCTTCGTGCGATCGTAGGCGAGTCGGCCATCGACATAGACGCGATCGACGCGCGTCTTGGGCTCGTACCACGGGCCGTCGAGTACGACGATATCCGCGTCCTTGCCAGGCTCGATGCTCCCGACGCGATTCGCGACCCGCGCGATGGTCGCCGCGTTGATGGTCACGCCCTTGAGCGCTTCCTCCTCCGGCAGCCCGTAACGCATCCCCATCGCGGCGCAGTAGCGCAGCCACTTCGTCTGCACCACGGGATCGTCGGTGTGAAACGCGTACAGCGCGCCCGCCTTCCATAGCGTGTACGGGCTGCGCATGATCTCTTCCTTCATGCCGATGCGCACGAAGAGCGGCATGCCGACGACGCCGACGTGCCGTTTGGCGATTTCGTCCGCGACCTTGTACGCCTCCGTGGCGTGGTGGACCGCGAGATCGAAGCCAAACTCATCCTTGAGATGCAACACCGCGAGAATGTCGGCCGCGGAGTGCACGTGAGCGCGCACGTAATCCTCGTGACGGAGCACGCGAGCGACATTCTCCAATCCGAGATCGCGAGCGGGTGGCGCACCGGTCTTGCCGCCGGACTCCCATCGCTGCCACTGGTCCATGTACTCCTTCGTTCGCACGAACAGCGCGCGCAGTCCGGCAGTCACCGCCATGCTCGTATTCGGCGGCCGATTCTGGTTGCCCTTGTGACCCATGGCGATCTTGAGACCGCCGTTGGCAAGCAGGATACGCGACTGCATGTCGGTTCCGAATGTCTTGACCACCGCTGCTACTCCGCTCGTGACTTCGCCCGAGCCCGGACCGGTGACGACGGTCGTGACTCCGCCATTCACCGCCGCCGTCCACGACGGATCCTCGGTGCGCAGCACGTCCACCATCCGGTTCTGCGGCGCGTACGACGCGGCGCTCTCGTTGAGATCTTCCGGGTCCGCGCCGATGTGGGAGTGATTGTCGATCATCCCTGGGATGACGTCTTTGCCGGTGACGTCCACGACGTCGGCATTCTCCGGCACGGGGATGTTTGCGCCGACGGCGACGATCTTCCCGCCGCGGACTACGACGAGCCCGTTGCGGATGGCTTCCCCTGCAGCGGTGTGAACCGTGCCGCCACGAAGCACGAGCGTGCGCGGCGCCTGCGCACCGAGCGAGAGGGACGCGAGGGCAAGCAACGTGAGTGGCGTCGCAAGCAGGACGACGCCCCGCGCGGCTGCGGAGCAGGTGCGAGGCGTTCGTGGCGTCGAGGACATAGATTATCTCCGGAATGAAACCGCGTGGGAGTCGCGAAGTAAACGAGCCGCGCTGGTGGGCGCGCGCAAGTCAGGGATGGGGGGATACCAAGGCGCGAGCGGCGCCGCGCTTGCCGGGTGAGGGGCGCGGCGCCCACCTTTCGAGGCCGCTCATTTCCTCCGCCTCGAAGGGACCCATCAGATGATCCGTCATTTCGCGACGCGCATCGCGCTCTCGCTCGGCACGCTCGCTGTCGTCGCGTCCGCGCACGCGCAGACCCCGGCGCTCACACCCGTGCAGCGTGAAGGACGGGAGATCTTCAAGGAGCTGATCGAGATCAACAGCGCGCACCAGACGGGAAGCACCAAACCCGTCGTGGCTGCGATCGCCAAGCGTTTTCGCGCGGCGGGATTTCCCGAGCGTGACATCCACGTCATCGGTCCGGCCGGCGACAAGGATCCGAACATCATCGTGTGGATCCACGGCTCGTCGAGCGCGCTCAAGCCGATTCTGCTGCTGGCGCATCTCGACGTCGTCGAGGCAAAGCGCGCCGACTGGTCGCTCGATCCGTACACCTTCACCGAGAAGGACGGATTTTTCTACGGCCGCGGAACGAGCGACATCAAGGGCGGCGCGGCGACGCTGATCTCGGCGATGCTGCGGCTCAAGCGCGAGCACGTGACGCCGAAGCGCACCATCATCATGGCCCTCACCGCGGGCGAGGAGAGCGGCGCGGGCTACAACGGCGTCGATTGGCTGGTGAAAAATCATCGCGACCTGATCGACGCCGAGCTCTGCCTCAACGTCGACGGCGGCGATCCGCAGATCAAGAATGGCAAGCGCGTGCTGCGCGCGGTGCAGACGAGCGAGAAGATCTACACCTCGTTCCGCCTCGACGTCACCAATCGCGGCGGGCACAGCTCGCTGCCGCCGCGGGAGAATGCGATCTATCGTCTGGCTGCCGCGCTCGGCCGCCTCTCGCAATTCCAGTTCCCGGTGCATCTCGACGAAACGACGCGCGCGTTCTTCGAGCGCTCGGCCGCGCTCGAGTCGGGGCAGACGGCGGCCGACATGCACGCTATCGCCGCCAATGCGAGTGACTCCGCGGTGGCGGCACGCCTGTCGATGTCGACCTACTTCAACGCGCAGCTGCGAACCACCTGCGTGCCGACGATGCTCGAGGGCGGCCACGCGCCGAACGCGCTGCCGCAGCTCGCTCGCGCCATAGTGAACTGCCGCATCGTGCCGAGTGAGACGCCGGCCGAGACGAAGGCCACGCTGCTTCGCGTCATCGCCGACGACTCGATCCATGTCGTCGCGATGGACGCGGTTCCGGGCGCGGCGGCGTCACCCCTCTCACCCACGGTGATGGAGCCGCTCGAGCGCGTGACGAAGATGCTGAGCCCCGGCGTGCCGATCGTTCCCGTGATGGAGACCGGCGCCACCGACGGCGCGTACCTGCGGCCGGCCGGGATTCCGACGTATGGCGTGAGCGGGATTTATCTCGACGTCGAGGACATCCGCGCGCACGGGCGCGACGAGCGCATCATGGTGAAGGAGTTCTACGATGGGCTGGAGTACATCTACCAGCTCGTGAAGGCGATCGGAGGCTGATCGCCCACCACGCGTCTGACGACGTGCTGGACTCCGCGGTCGACCTGCGGCACCGTCGCCGCATCAGTCGGCGAGATGAGTCGCGCCGTGCACGTCCGCACGAGTACCACCAGTCCCACGATTGCCCCGACGATGAGCGCGGTACGAATCGCATCGCGCATGCGGCGGCTGCGGCGTGTGGCCGTCACGGATGGAATCGACGCCGGCGGGCCACCGATGACCGATGGCTCGTCGAGCGCGCGCACGACTTCGTCAGCGCTGCGCGGGCGAAGCGCGGCGTCCTTCTCCAGGCACTTCATGATGATCGCCGCGAGCGCTTGGGGCACATCGTAGCGGCGCGTCGCCAAGGGAGCCGGCGGCTCGGTGAGCTGCGCCGCGAGCAATGCCTGGGGCGTGCGGCCCTGAAAGGGCGGCGCGCCGACGAGCATCTCGTAGGCGACGATGCCTAACGAGTACAAGTCGGCTCGGTGATCCGTGTTCGGGTCGGCGGCGACCTGCTCTGGCGCCATGTATGCCGGCGTGCCGAGCGATGTGCCGACGCTGGTGATCGTGCTCGCCGGCGCGCGTGGCCCGCTGCTCCGCGCGGGACCGCGCGCGGCGGAGATCGCCTTCGCGACGCCGAAATCGGTCACCGTTGCGGAGCCGGACGAGAACATGATGTTGTCCGGCTTGATGTCGCGGTGAATCACGCCCTTGTTGTGCGCATACGACAGCGCGCGGGCGACGTCCTTCATGATGCTCACCGACTCGCGAATCGAGAGCGGTCCGCGCGACAGCCGCTGGCGCAGCGATTCTCCGTCGACGTAGGGCATGATGAAGAAGGGGAGGCCATCGGTCTCCCCTGCACTCAACACTGGAACGATGTGCGCGTGCTGCAGCGCGGCGGCGAGCATGATCTCGCGCTTGAACCGCTCCACCGACACCGATGCCGACAGCTCGCGCGGGAGCACCTTCACCACGACATCGCGATCGAGCGCGTTGTCGCGCGCGACGAAGACGCGCGACATGCCGCCGCCGAAGAGCTCGCGCTCCACGGTGTAGGCGGAGCCGAGTGTCACTCGAAGTTCGTCCGCGATATCGGCCACCGAGTACCCTGGTAAGATGTCAGACGTCAGATGTCAGATGTCCGAAACCACCCTGGTGCGCAGTCACTGACATCGGACATCCAACGTCTGACATCGCCCCAAGAAAATACAGCCCCGCCCTAGGAAAGGACACCGGGACCGGATCGCTCGTTGCACCGCTCTTCCACTCCACACAACATGCGCACCTTCCTCACGGCTCAGTGGCGTTGGTTAGCAATGCTCAACTATGCCGCGGACCCCGACATCCTGGCGCCACTCGTGCCAACCGGCACCGAGCTCGATCTGTGGCGCGGCACGGCGTACGTCAGTGTCGTCGGCTTCCGCTTTCTCGAGACGCGCGTGCTCGGCGTTCCGGTCCCGCTGCATCGCGACTTCGACGAAGTGAATCTGCGCTTCTACGTTCGCCGCATCGGCGACGATGGCGCGTGGCGGCGCGGCGTGGTGTTCGTGCGCGAAGTCGTGCCGCGGAGCGCGATCGCGCTCATCGCGCGGACGCTGTACAACGAGCCGTACCTCGCTCTGCCGATGAAACACGACGTGCGTCCGCCGAAGGGCCGAGGCGCAGGGAAGGTCGAGTATCGCTGGCGTCACCGCGGACGATGGAACGCCATCACCGCGACGATCGAGGGAGACGCGGCACCCACAGGGATCCACTCGTTCGAGGAGTTCATCACCGAGCACTACTGGGGCTACACGCGCCAGCGCGACGGCGGCACGATCGAGTACCGCGTCGAGCATCCGCGCTGGCCGGCCTGGCGCGCCGTGTCGGCGTCACTGGACTGCGATGTCCGCGCCATGTATGGCGACGTGTTCACGGAATCGCTCGGCGCGGCGCCTCGTTCGGCGTTCGTCGCAGTCGGATCGGAAGTAACGGTGTATCGCGGCGTCCGCTTGCCGAGCCGCTGATGGATCGGTCATCGCGAGTACCAACCTTTAGCTGAAATGGCAGCCGCAGCTTTCCGCAGATGGACGCAGACAGAGCAACAGCTCCGCTCTTCATCTTGTTGTCACAAAAACAGCATTTCAGGCAGCGATCGTTGATCTATCCGCGGAGATCTGCAGAAAAATCTGCGGCTGCCGTTTGTATTCTCAAAGCATATGCGTCCCTTACGATCGCTTGATCCGCGGCTTGCCACGTTGCCTCTGCGGCTTGTCGATGAGGATCGTCCCCCGGCATCGGCGCGCGCCGCACGAGCAGGGATATTTGCGCTTCGCCGCCGGCGTGTGCGGTTCGTCGAGCTCATAGGCGTAGTCATACGCCAAATCTTCCCCCGGCTCGACGTCCCGAATCGTCTCGATCCAGATGCGTCCACCATCGAGGACCGCGTCGCAGTTCGGGTCGCACGAGTGATTGATGTAGCGCGCCTCGTTTCCGCCGACGGCCGCATCGACGACGACGTCATCGTCAATGGCGAAGAGGAACGTGTGATGCGCGACGTCGGCTCCGTCTGGATATCGCGCATCCGATTCGGCAGTCGTCAGCCGCTCGCCCGCGTATTCGACAAGCCGTACGCCCGCCGGAATTCGTTGCGTGGCGAAGCCGCCGAGTCCGTGGATCGGGGAAGGGAGGACGGCGAAGAGCATTGGTTAGGGCATCGCGGCAATGAGCTCGGCCGCTCGACGAGCGACTTTCTTTTCACTCGCGAACGCGAGCATCTCGGCGGCCTCGCCGATCTCCACCCATCGCGATTCGGTCACCTCGTGGTCGTGATCCGCCACGTCGCCGGACGCGTACCGCATGAGATAGAAGTGGACAAACTTGTGGAATCGCACCTTTGCTGTTCCTTCCGTCGCCACGTACCAGTACTCGACCGTCTCGATCGGTGCGACGAGCTCGGCGCGGACGCCCGCCTCCTCGCGCACCTCTCGTAGTGCCGTGATCTCCGGGGTCTCTCCAGGATCGATGATCCCCTTCGGAATCTGCCAGCGGCCCTTCGGGCCGACTTTCACGATCGCGACTTCGATCGCGCCGCCGTGGCGCCGAAAGGCGATGCCGCCGGCAGAAGTCTGGGTGCGGGTGGGAACGGAGGGCATCGCTGTCGTACTCCCGGACGGACAAGTACCTTCGCGCATCATCAGCATCGAAATTACCAGCTGGCCGCGGAAATCCTTACCTCTCGCAACGGTGCTTTCATGATTCGCAAGCTGAAATCGGGCGAATACCGACTCTACTCCCGCAAGAAGAATCCGAAGACCGGCAAGCGCCGCAACCTCGGCACCTTCAAGTCGCGCGCCGCCGCGGAGAAGCACGAGAAGGCCGTTCAGTATTTCAAGCGTGCCTGACGCCGCGCCCGAGGAAGGCCAGCAGCTTCATCGCGCGCTCGGGCTGCGCGATCTGGTGCTGTTCAATCTCGTCGCGGTCCTCGGACTGCGATGGCTCTCGACCTCCGCCAAGGCGGGGCCGAGCGCGATCGCGCTGTGGGTGCTGGCCGCGCTCCTTTTCTTCGTGCCGCAGGGACTCGCGGTCCTCGAGCTCTCATCGCGCTTTCCGAACGAGGGCGGCGTTTACGTCTGGACGAAGAAGGCACTCGGCGACGGACACGGATTTCTCTGCGGCTGGTGCTACTGGATCAACAACGTTCTGTACTACCCGAACCTCCTGATCTCCACCGCGGCGATCGCGCTCTATGTCGTCGGCAAAGGTGATGGACCGCTCGCGCACGACTGGACGTACATCATCGCCGCGACGATGATCGCGCTGTGGGTCGCGGTGTGGCTCAACGTCGTCGGGCTCGGCACGGGCAAGTGGCTCCAAAACCTCGGCGGCCTTGGCACGTACGTGCCGGGCCTCATTCTCATCGCCGTCGGGCTCATCGCGGCGCTGTCGCATCATCCCTCGGCCAATCCGATCACCGCGAAGAACGTCGCGCCCGATCTGACGAATCTCGGCACGCTGAACCTCTGGGCGTCGATCGCTTTCGCGTTCGCGGGTCTCGAGCTGTCGTCGACGATGGGCGACGAGATCCGCGATCCCTCGCGCAATTTGCCAAGGTCGATCTACATCGCGGCGCCGCTCATCGCGTTGGCGTACATCGCCGGATCGAGCGCGCTCCTCTGGCTCGTGCCGGTGAGCGACATCAACATCGTCTCCGGCTTTCTGCAGGGGATCAGTGCCGGCACGTCGGCGATCAGTCCCGCGCTGTGGTGGATTCCGGCTGCAGCGGCGGCCGCGTACACCGTCGGCAATATCGGCGGCGTCGGCGCCTGGCTCACCGGACCGGCGCGCGTCGCCTTCGTCATCGGACTCGACCGCTACTTTCCGCCCGCCTTCGGCAAGGTGCATCCGAAGTGGCGTACGCCATACGTCGCCATCCTGGTGCAGGCCGCGCTGGCGTCGGTCTTTCTGCTCATCTCGCAGCTCGGACGCGGAACGAAAGTCGAGGATGCGTACCTCGCGCTACTCGATACGCAGCTGCTGATCTACTTCATCCCGTATCTCTACCTGTTCGCGAGCTTCCTGATCCATCGCCGGAAGCTCGGCGCCGAGTCGGCGCCGGTGCGCGTACCCGGTGGGCCGGTAGTGGCGACGATCGTCGGTGGGGCCGGGTTCCTCGTCACCGCGTTCGCGATGGTCGTGGCCATGATTCCGCCGGGCGATCAGGCGGCGCCCTGGCTCTTCGAGGCGAAGGTCGTCGGGGGAGCGACGACCTTCCTGCTCATCGGCGGCGGTATCTACTGGCGCGCGCAGCGGCGTGCCGCGGCGACCACTCGGCCGTAGCGATCAGCCGCCGGTCGAGTCGAGGCGGTAGCCGGCTTTCCGCACGGTGATGATATGCTTCGGCGCGGCCGGATCTTCCTCGAGCTTGCGCCGCAATTCCGCCACGTGTGTGTCGACCG
Organism: Gemmatimonadota bacterium; assembly: GCA_030948535.1. Lineage (GTDB taxonomy): Bacteria > Gemmatimonadota > Gemmatimonadetes > Gemmatimonadales > Gemmatimonadaceae > JALZAE01. Next base: position 8,731 of record JALZAE010000191.1, read on the forward strand.
TGCGGCTCACCACCGCGGCGTGATAGCCCCACACCTCGCGCAACAGCTCGTTGCGCGACGCGACCGCGCCGCGCCGGCGCAGCAGCGCCAGCAGCAGCTCGAACTCCATCGGCGTGAGATCCACCGGCTCTTCCCGTTTTGTCACCACGCGCGATGCGGGATGCACGGCGATGTCGCCGAAGCGCACGTGCGCGTCCGTGGCGTCGGAGGCCGCGCGTCCGCCGCGACGGAGCAACGCTTGCACGCGTGCCAGCAGCTCGAGCACGCCGAAGGGCTTCGTCACGTAGTCGTCGGCGCCGAGCCGGAAGCCGCGGACCTTGTCGGCCTCCTCGCCCTTCGCGGTGAGGATGAGCACCGGTGTCTGCACGCCTTCATCGCGCAAGGTCCGCAGCACGCGATAGCCGTCGATGCCCGGCAGCATCAAATCGAGGATGATGACGTCCGGCGATTTCTCGCGCGCCAGCGCGAGGCCGGTGTGGCCATCCTCGGCCAGCATGACCTCGTATCCCTCGATCTCGAGATTGTTGCGGAGACCGAACGCGAGATCGGGATTGTCTTCGACGACGAGTATGGATGGCATTGGTGTAGGCGTCTGGCGTCTGACTTCGGGCGTCGGGCCTGCGTCCGTCACTGGCATGTGACCTCTGACATCTGCGGTTTCATTCTATCAGACTGAGGACGACTCAGCCGGGGACTCATTGGGCGACACCGATACGTCGGCGGCGGCGGCACGCCTGGCACCGGGGAACTCCACTACGAACCTCGCTCCACCACTCTTCGAGCGCTCGACCCACACGCGGCCTCCGTGCTGCGTCACCAGCTCGCGCACTACAGCGAGTCCGATGCCGCTGCCGGCAACGGCCGAGTTGGCGTCGCGGTCCAGACGATAGAACGGATCCCAGATCTTGTCGCGCTGCGCGATCTCGATGCCCGGACCTTCATCGTCGACCCACACACGCACCAAGCCGTGCTCGAACGTCATGCCGACGCTGATCGTCTGCGAGCTCGGACCGTACTTCACAGCGTTGTCGAGCAAGTTGAGCAGCGTCTGCCGAAGGGCGCTTCGGTCGACCGGCGCCACGATATCGGGTTGCAGCTCGGCGCGGACGCTCACGCGCCTCGCCTGCGCGATCGGGGCGAACGCCTCCATCGCTTCGCTCACCTGCCCCGCAATCTCGGTCTGCTCCGGCGAGAGTCGCGTGAGCTGCCGCTCGCTGCGCGAAAACTGCAGCACGTTCTCGACCAGATGCGTCAGCCGTCGCGCTTCCTGGTCGATGATCTCCAGGCTCCGGTGACGTTCTTCGTCATTGCGCACGCGGCCCAGTAGCAGCGTCTCGGCGAACATGCGCACCTGCGCGAGCGGCGTGCGAAGCTCGTGCGAGATGCTCGAGATGAAATCGGAGCGAAGACGGCCGAGCTCGTACTCACGGCGCAGCTGCTGCACCGCCACCGCGACGAGACACGCCGACACCGCGACGAGCGTCAGCAACAACGGAAGACGCGAGCGCGGCAGTCCGCCGATCAACAACCGCTGCTCGGCGAGCTCGGGACGGAGCGCGGTGTGGATGATCATGCCCCCATACGCGGCGGGGAGCTTCGCCTTTCCCATGTAATCGGACGAATACGTGATCGCCGATTGATAGAGCGGACGGCCGGCGGTGTCGCTCACGTAGACGGAGATCAGAGAATCGTTCGGCGTCTTCCCGACGAGCGATGGCGGCAGGAGCGGATAGTTCTTGTGCACCGCGCGAAAGACACCCTTCGCGAAGGCGCGGAAGGGCGTCACGAATCCGATCGCCGACACCGCGTGCCCGCTCTCGTCGCGCTGCACCAGAAACGCGGCGAGACGCGGCTCGCCATTCACCCGGCCGACCACGCGTCCCATGTAATCCCAGTAGGACGCCGACATGTACGCTTTGACGTGCGACGGAATCGTATCGCGAATCCAGCTGCGCACCGCTTCGGACGAACAGCCGCGCATCAGCGGCATCTCGCCGCTTCCGATGTCGACGCGAAAATAGAAGTAGCCCGAGTCGACACGCTCGCCCGTGCACGGCGCGTGCGCTTCGCCGCTATCCGACGCCCACGGCATGCGCCGCGGGCGCGTCGAGGTGTTGTCGCCAAAGTCGGCCGGAACGAACAACATGCTCGATACTTCGGTGCTCAGCACGTCCTTCACGTAGACACCGTACTCGTACGCCGAGAACGCCGCGTAGTCCCGTAAGGTCCGCTCCGCGATGTCGCGATGCGACCGCGCCGCGACCTGCGCCTGATAGGCCAGGACCGTCGTCAAAACAAAGCTCAGGATGAGCAGCCCGATCAGGAAGAGCAGACGGGGCTGGCGGGCGCGGAGAGAGGACATCGAAAGGGCAGGGGACCGGTTTTTCGAAGGTATGCCTCCAGTATGTAGTGTGCGCGTCGGGTCCGCGACTCCTGACAGTGCCCTGACAGCGCGCGCTTTCCGCATTGAGCGGCCGCGCGGGGAGGACGGCGGGAGCCAATTGCTTTGCTGCGCGTTTGGGTTCATCGCGCACGGACCGGCGCGGGGGTCCGGCTCCGGCGGTGCGGGCGCTTACACGCGGCGAGCCAGCGCGCTCCAGCGGCTACGGTTTGTCGACCGCGTCGTACACCAGCCGCTGGAACTGCGCCTCCAACGGAAACGGCCGAAATGGCCACACCTGCGTCCAGATCATCCCGACGAGCTCGTTCTTCGGATCGATCCAGAAGTAGGTGTTGAACGCACCGGCCCACCGGAAAAGGCCCGGCGCGCCACCGGCGGGCGCGCCGGAATCCACCAGCACGGCACCGCCCAGTCCGAAGCCGTAGCCGGATTGTCCAGCGATCGCGCGCGACAATCGCATCGTGCCCGGGAGACAGTTGCGGCGCATGAGCGCGACGGTCTCAGGCTTGAGAATGCGCGCGCCATCGAGCGTGCCGCCGGCGACGAGCATCTGCGCGAAACGCAGGTAGTCGGCGACGGTCGAGACGAGTCCGCCGCCGCCCGAGAGGAACCGGCCATCGGCGTAGATCGGCTCGACGTCGCCGCCGCCGGCGAGACGGCCATCGCCACGGCGCGTGTAGACCGTAACCATGCGCGGTCGCAGCGCCGGCGCCACGTGAAAGCTCGTCTCGGTCATTCGCAGCGGCTTGAAAATCCGCTCATCGAGATATCTGTCGAACGGCATCCCCGATGCCACCTCGACCACTCGGCCGAGCACGTCGAGCGCCACGCTGTAGTTCCAGCGCTCGCCAGGTGAGAAGAGCAGCGGCAGATGCGCGAGGCTGTCGGCGAACTGCTCGATCGTGATCGCCGGATTCATCACGATTCCCGAGGCCAGGTAAATCGAATCCACCGACGAATTGCCGAAAAAGCCGTAGGTCATCCCCGCCGTATGCGTCAGCAGATCCTGGATCGTGATCGGGCGGCGCGGGGCCTCGAGCGCCGGGTGCGCGGCGCCGCCGCCGGCGTAGACCCGAACGTCCGCGAAGCGCGGAATGAACTTGGACACGGGATCATCGAGCCGGATCTCTCCGTCCTCGATCAGCCGCATGATGGCGACGGCGGTGACCGGCTTCGTCATCGAGGCGATGCGGAAGAGCGCGTTCGGCGTCATCGCGCGGCCCGAGGCGATGTCCGCCATTCCAACGCTCTGCACGTACGCCACTCGTCCGCGTCGCGCAACGAGCGCCACCGCGCCGCCGATTCTTCCGGAGTCGACGTACCCCTGCATCATCGGCGCGATGCGCCCGAGCGCCGCAGCCGACAGGCCGACCTCTTCCGGCTTCGCGGTTGGAAGTCCCTGCGCGTGAGCGGCGCTGCCCGCACAGCAGAGCGCGAGAGCGACAGTGCG
>JALZAE010000211.1 GCA_030948535.1 Gemmatimonadota bacterium
TGCCGTTGTGCACCATCTTCACATAGTGGCCCGCGCCCGCCGGACCGACGTGCGCGAATCCATTCTCAGGCGCCAGCGTGCGGAAGATCGGCTCGCAGAGACCGACGGCTTCCTTGGTGCCGCCGACCATCAAGCAGTAGCCGTTGGCGAGCCCCCAGATGCCCCCGCTCGTGCCGCTGTCGATGAAGGCGATCCCCTTTGCCGAGAGCGATTCGGCGCGGCGCATCGAGTCCTTGAAGTTCGAGTTGCCGCCATCGATGATCACGTCGCCCTTGCCGAGGTTGGGCACGAGCGCGGCAATGGTGTCATCGACCGGCTGGCCGGAGGGCACCATGATCCAGACGATGCGTGGCGAGCTCAACGCCGTCGCGACGCCGGCGAGATCCTTCGCGCCCTTGGCGCCCATCGTCTCGTACTTGGCGATCGCGTCGATGCTGCGGTCGAAGACGACGAGCGAGTGGCCGCCGCGCATCAGGCGCTCGACCATGTTGCCGCCCATGCGGCCGAGTCCGATCATTGCGAGCTGCATTGGTCCCTGGAGTAAAGGTTACGCGAGCACTCCGATCGAGCGCAGCCCATCCGACAGCTGCGCCGCATCGTGAAAGAGAATCGTGCGCATGCCGAGCTGTCGCGCCGGGCCGAGGTTCTGCTCCCGGTCATCGACGAACACTGATGCCCGCGGGTCAGCCTGCGCGACGCCGACGGCCCGCTGGTAGATAATGCTCGCGGGCTTCCGGGAGTTCAGCCAGCAGGACGTGAGAAAGGCGTCGAAGAGCGGCCGCAGGCCGAACCGCTCGATGCGATGCGCGTTCAGCTCGGCGCTCTCGTTGTTCAGCGTCATCAGCACCACGCGACGTTGGGCGCGAATGGCTTTCACTACATCGATCGAGTCGAGAAAGGGCTGGCTTTGCGCGAACATGAACTCGGTGAACCGCTGCTTGGTGAACGGACGCGGCTCGTAGAACACCGTGATGTCGAGATACTCGTCGAGCGACATGCGACCCTCTTCCCACGCGCTCACCGTCTCGAGATGCCGGTACTCGAAATCGAGCTCTTTGAGGTTGAACTCCTGCACCGCCGTCGCCCGTTGTTCGCGATCCCATCCGTTGGAGCCGAGGACGCCGCCGATGTCGAAGAAGACATGGCGGATCGGAACGGAGGTCGGCTGGGCGATGGTCACGCGCCGATGAGCATCGCGCGGGCGGGCGCGCCGTCGAGCCCGACGAGTCGCAGCGGCAGACAGATGAACTGATAGCTGCCCGCGGGCGGCTCGAGCAGCGCCAAGCCCTCGACGATGATCACCCCGGCACCGAGGAGCGAACGGTGCGTCTTGTGATGCCCCGAGTGAAATTGCTCGACGCTCAGATAGTCGACGCCGACGAGCTGCACGCCGATGCTCACCAGATAGTCGGCGCCATCGGGCGCGAGGTACGTGTAGTCCTTCACGAATTCCGCGCGCGATTGCAGCGCCGAGTTACGTGTCTTGAGCAGCACGCGCCGCTGCCCGCTCAAATCGTGCGCGCGCAGCATGTCCGCCGTCACCGCCATCGCATCGTCGGGAAATGCCAGCAGCGTCGCCGAGCCGACGAATCGCTCGAGCGGAATCTCGTCGATCGTCTGCCCGTCATCGATGAAGTGCTTCACCGCATCGACGTGCGTACCGGTGTGCGATCCGAACGCGATTGACGACACATTCGCGCCGGCGCCCTTCGAGATCGCCTGCTGCGGTTCGATCCGAATTTCCGGATTGCCCGGATAGCACGCACCACCATCGCGAATCGGCATCGAGACATCGTAGATGCGGGGCATGGAGCGGAATGTAGGCGGGGCGGGAGGCTGGTCGATAGAGCGGGTGCAGGGTGTGGGGAGTGGGGTGTGGTTAGCACGGAGATCTCAATTGCTTAACCACATCCCCACACCCCACACCCCACACCCGCTACTTTCCCTGAATGCCATTCACAACCTTCGGACTTTCCCCCGAGCTGTTGCGCGGGATTAAAGAGCTCGGCTTCACACGGCCGACGCCCATTCAAGAGCAGGCCATCGGGCCGGCCATCGCGGGGAAGGATCTCCTCGCCTGCGCCATGACCGGGAGCGGCAAGACCGCCGCCTTCGTGCTGCCCATCGTCAATCGATTGCTCAGCAAGAAGCGCGGCGTGACGCGCGCGCTCATTCTCACGCCGACCCGCGAGCTCGCGGCGCAGATCGCCGAGCACTTGAGCGAGCTGGCGGTGCACACGCCCGTACGCGGCATCGCCGTGTTCGGCGGCGTGGGCATGGGACCACAGGAGCACGCGTTCCGCTCGGGTGTCGACATCGTCGTCGCCACACCAGGGCGGCTGCTCGATCACATGCGCCAGCCGTACGTGAAATTCGATCAGCTCGAAGTGCTCGTGCTCGATGAAGCCGATCGCATGCTCGACATGGGTTTTCTGCCGGACATCCGGCGCATTCTCAAAGCGCTGCCGGCGAAGCGTCAGACGCTGTTCTTCTCGGCGACGATGCCCGGGCCGATCGCCACGCTCGCCAACGAGATGCTGCACCACCCGGTGACGATCAACATGGAGCGCAAGTCGGCGCCCGCGATCGGCATCACGCAGGCGGTCTATCCGGTGCGGCAAGATCTCAAGAGCCAGCTGCTGCTGGAGTTGCTCAAGCGCGGCGAGGTGAAGGACGTCATCGTCTTCACCCGCACGAAGCATCGGGCCAACCGCCTGGCCGAACAGCTGGAGAAACAGGGCATCAAGGCCGCGCGCATCCACGGCAATCGCTCGCAGGCGCAGCGCACCGAGGCACTCGCCGGATTCAAGTCGGGCCGCTACCACGTGCTCGTCGCCACCGACATCGTCGCGCGCGGCATCGACATCGAAGAGCTGGGCCACGTCATCAATTTCGATGTGCCGGTGCAGCCAGAGGACTACATCCACCGCGTCGGTCGAACCGCGCGCGCCGAGGCGACGGGCGATGCCTTCACCTTCGTCGCGCCCGAGGAGGCGTCGGAGCTGGCTGCCATCGAGCGCGCCGTGGGCAAGCGTCTTCCACGCGTGACGCTCGATGGATTCGAGTACGACCGTCGCACGACCGAGAAGTTCGAGGTGCCCATCGGTGAGCGCATCGCGGCGATTCGCGCGCGCAAAGCCGACGATCGCGCACGCGCGAAGGCGAAAGCGGATCGAAAAGCGCAGGCCGGGCATGGAGGACAGCGCGGCGGGCAGGGAAGCGGCGCGAGCAAATCATCGAGCAGCGGCTCGCGTCCCTCGAGTCACGCGCCGGCGAGACGCGATGACGGCCGGCGCCCAGGTGCTTCCGGCGGATCCGCGCCGGGTGGCGGCGCGCGTGGCGGTGGAAGCCGCGGTACGGGCAGC
>JALZAE010000231.1 GCA_030948535.1 Gemmatimonadota bacterium
CTAGTTCTCGCAGAGGACCCTGGACGGCCATGTTAGACCCCCACCCCTGCCTCGAAGAATCCGTCATCGAAGGGATCGAGGACGAGCGCGACATCACGGAAGCCGGTCGCCTCCTCAAACTTGCGACGCGCGCACGACAGATCGGCACGCAGTCGTTCCGCGGCGTCGTCCTGCGAGCCAAGCAGCGCAACGCGCTCGATGGCCCGCTCGGCGTCGTCGATCCGGCCGACCATGACCAGCGCTTCGGCGAGCGCGACGAGTGCGTCGGCGTTGGCGGAATCGTGGCGAAGCAAGTCCACGAGAAGTCCGACCGCGTCCGCCGGCTTGCCGAATCGGCATCGCACACGCGCCAACTCCAGCGTCGCCTCGGCGTACGTCGGCACGGCCTCAAGCGCGGCGAGCAGCGAGGTCTCGGCGTCGCGGCCAAGGCCGCGCGCGGCGGCAAGCTTTCCGAGCTCGAGGTGCGCGGCCGCCATCCGGTCATCGAGGTCGAGCGCGTGACGATACGCAGCCTCCGCCGCCCGCTCGTCGCCGAGCGCGAGCGCGGCGTCGCCGATGAGTTTAATGACGTCGGCACGCGCCGGCTCCAGCGCGCGTGCACGCTCGAGCGAATCGAGCGCGGCCCGGGGCTCGGCGCAGCGCAGGCGAACCAGCGCGACGGCGATCGACAGCTCGACGTCATGTTGTGCGACTACGGCGAGTCCATCGGCAAGTGGACGCGCGTCAATCATTCGATCCAGCGCAACGAGCGCGCGCAGCTCGCCGAGCGCGGCACGCTTGTCGCCGCCGGTCGCTTCGCGCGCGGCACGGTAGTGCTGGAGTGCGGCGACGTGATCGCCGCGCCGTGCGCTCGCTTCGCCCATGAGCAGCGAGCCCGCGGCGCTGTCGCCGCCGGCGCCGATCGCCCGCGCGGCTTCCGCCAGGCATTGGTCGATCTCCCCGTGCTCCAGTGCTTCACGCGCCGGGGCGTAGACGTCCTCGGCGGCAATGACGCTCACGGCGCGCGACGGGGTGTTGCGCGAACTGGCAAGCACGGCATCGAGCGACGCGCGATCGAGCGAGTATGCGCCGCTCAGCGGTGCGCCCACGCTCTGCGACTCGACGTCGATCGCGAGATCCGGTTCCTCGTGCTCCAACTCGACGATGAGCTGGAACTGCTGCGGCACATACTGCGGCTGCAGCTCGAGCGCGCGCTTCGTCGCCTGCAACGCCCCCGTGAAATCGCCGAGATTCGAGAGCGTGAAGCTGAGATTGTAGTGCGCCTCCGCGTAGTCGGGGCGCGCGGCGATGGCCCGCGCGAACGCGTTCCGCGCGTCCTCGAATTTCTTGAGCTCCGCGAGTACCCGGCCGACGCCGTTCCAGGCCACCGGCTGCTCGGGATCGGCGACCAGCGCGCGGCGAAACGCGCCGAGGCTCGCCTGCGGATTGCCATCCTTGAGCATGACCAGCGCGAGATTGAGCCACGCCTTCACGAACGCCGGTTGCACGCCGAGCGCGACACGCAACGCGTTGACCGCGTCACGCGCATCGCCGAGCTGAAAGAGCGCCACGCCGAGATTGCTGTGCGCCGCCGCCATCCGCGAGTCGAGCGCGAGCGCGCGCTGATAGCTATCCGCCGCGTCGCGCACGGCGCCGGAAAGGTGCATCGCGACCCCCTGCTCGTTCCAGAGTTTCGCGTCGCCGGGCGCACGCTCGAGCAAGCGGCCGTAGACCTCGATCGCCGAGCGTGCATCGCGGTTGAGCAGATGTACTTCCGCCATGGCGCGCATGACGATCGAGCCGCCGGCGTCGTCGGCACAGCCATCGAGCGCGAGACGATATTCGCGCAGCGCTTCGGCGAAGTACCCGCGCTTGCGAAACGCGAGGCCGAGATCGAGATGCGCGGGCGCGCCATCCAGCGCGGCCGCCTCGCCGACGCCGGCGATCCGCGCCTGCCGCTCCTGCCGGCGGCGCAGCACGGCGTCGTACTGCGCGGGATCGTAGCGAACGAGCTCGAGATTCGCTTCGGCGCGGGCGAGCGACGGATTGAGCTGCATCGCGCGCTTGGTCGCCGCGCGCGCTTCCTCCTGCTGGCCGATGTCGCCGAGCACGAAAGCCATCAGATAGTGCGCGTCGGGATGATCGGGGTCGATGGCGATCGCGCGTCTCAGCGCGGCGAGCGCCTCGTGGTTGAACCCACGGTTGTACAGGACTTCGCCGATTTGGAAGTTGACCGCCGCGTTCTCCGGGTCGAGCGCGAGCGCGCGGTCGAGCCAGCGCTGCGCCGACGCGAGATCACCGATCACTTTCGCGCCGAGCCCGAGCTGTACGATCGCGCCGACGTCGTCGGCGTGATGCTCGAGCAGCCCGAGAAACTCCGCCGCGGCGTCGCTCGTGTCACCAAGCGCGGCGTATGCCCGCCCGAGCTCCCACCTGGCCTCGCGGTCGGCCACGTTGCGGCGCAGCCGCTCCTTCAGCTCCGGGATGCGACGGTCGTAGACGCCGGTGTTGAAGTACGCGATCTCGAGATTGCGCTGCGCCACCTGCATCTTCGGATCGAGCTCGTACGCACGCGTGAACGCGGCGCACGCCTCGTCGTACAGGCCCTTGGCGAAGTAGACGACGCCGAGATTGTTGTGCGCTCCCGCATCCGACGGGTCGATCCGTCGGGCGAACGACCGCAGAATCTCGCGGTCGCGCGGCGTGCACAGGGTGAGGACCATGTCACACGTCTCGGTCAGCTCACGCGCAGCGCGCCGAGGATCAGCTCGAGCGACGGCAGGTCGGGCAGCAGCAGAAAAAACCCACGCAGCGTCTCGCGGCGATCGTGGAGGAAGAACTGTGTCTCGACCGCGAACAGGACATCGCGCGCCGCACCGAACGCCGGCACCGCCGCCATCACCGCCGCGGCGCCGTCGATGGAGAGCGTTGGCGGCGACGGAAGCAGCATCACGCCGAGAAAATCGCTGAGCGCGTTCATGTAGGCGCCGGCGAGAATGTTGCCCGCTTCCTTGATCGCCGATTCCTCGAGCGGACCCATCTCGCGGGACGCGGTCGGCGGACGCCGCAGCATCAACTCCGCCAGCCGTATCGCGACCGAGCGCGGAAAGATCAGCACCGTGCCGCCGGTGAGGTCGCCCATCATGTGCATGTGCACCGCGACCACGGCATCGCCGGCCGACGCTACCTGCATC
>JALZAE010000257.1 GCA_030948535.1 Gemmatimonadota bacterium
CTCGCCGTGATTGGCACGCTCGTGCTGCACGACATCGTCCGCTACGACTTCATCATCGGCGGATTGCTCGTCGGCACGGCGATCGGCATTCCGCTCGGCTTGATGGTGCCGATGACCGCCATGCCGCAGCGAATCGCCATCGCGCTGATGTTCGCGGCGTTGGCGGCCACCCTCGTCGGCGTGGCCGAATTCCTCTCCGCGCCCGACATCACGGCCGGCAAGATGGCCGCGCTCGGCCTCGAGGTGCTGCTCGGCTCCCTCACCGTGACGGGGAGTTTCATGGCGTTCGGGAAGCTGCAGGAGTTCATCCCCGGGCGGCCGATGACGTTCAAGGGCCAGAACATCGTCAACGTCTTGCTGTTCGTCGCGGCGATCGGATTGCTCGCGTATCTGATCTTCGATCCGACAAACCGGATCGCCTTCTTCTCGATGATGGGTGTGGCCCTCGTGCTCGGCGTGTTGTTCGTGCTGCCGATCGGCGGCGCCGACATGCCGGTGGTCGTCGCGCTGCTCAACTCCTACTCGGGGCTCGCCTCCTCCGCGACGGGCTTCGCGCTCGGCAACAACGTGCTGATCATCTGCGGCGCGCTCGATGGTGCATCAGGATTTTTGCTCAGCCTCCTGATGAGCAAGGCGATGAACCGAAGCTTCACGAACGTGCTCTTCGGCGCCTTTGGCGGTCAGCCGGTGGTGAGCGCCGGCAAGAGCGCCGAAGGGCTCGCCGTGCGATCGGTCAGCCCTGAAGACGCGGCGATGCAGCTCGGCTACGCGATGAACGTCATCGTGGTGCCGGGCTACGGCTTGGCGGTGGCGCAAGCACAGCACGTCGTGCGCGAGCTGGCCGAGCTGATCGAGAAGCGCGGCGGCGAGGTGCGCTACGCGATCCATCCCGTTGCGGGCCGAATGCCGGGCCACATGAACGTGCTCCTGGCCGAGGCGAACGTCCCGTACGACCGCCTCTACGACATGGATGAGATCAACGAGGAATTTCAGCGCGCCGACGTCGCGCTCGTCATCGGCGCCAACGACGTCGTCAATCCCGCGGCGCGCAGCGACACGGCGAGCCCCATCTATGGAATGCCGATTCTCAACGCCGACCAGGCGCGCAGCGTGATCGTCCTCAAGCGCGGCATGAGTCCCGGCTTCGCCGGCATCGAGAACGAGCTCTTCTATGATCAGAAGACATCGATGCTGTTTGGCGACGCGAAGGCGAGCCTGGTGAAGTTGGTGACGGAAGTGAAGAATCTTTGAGACGGGTGTAGGGTGTGGGGTGCGGGGAGTGGTTGACTCACAATTCCTCGCGCGGTCTCGCATCAAACACACCCCGCACCCCGCACCCCGCACCCTACACCCTACACCCGCGCCACCATGCTCTCCTTGTCGGAGCTCGAGACCCCCGCTCCCCTCGTCGACCTCGACGTGCTCGGACGCAATCTGGATCGGATGGCGCAGTATGCCGCCGAGCACGAGCTGGCGTTGCGGCCGCACGTCAAGACGCACAAGTCGCCATTCATCGGGGCGGAGCAGATCAAGCGTGGTGCGGCCGGACTCACCTGCGCGACACCGCGCGAGCTCGAGGTGATGAGTGAGGCGACTGGTGATCTGTTGCTGGCCTATCCGCCCGTCGGAGAGCCGCGTCTACATCGGCTGATGGCGCTGCCCGAGCACGTCGCGCTCACGGTCGCGCTCGACTCGGTTGAGGCGATCGAGGGATTGTATCAAGCGGCGCGAGCGGCCAACCGGCGCGTGCGCGTGTACATCGAGTTGGACTTCGGGATGCATCGCGTTGGAGTTCCGGTGGTGACGCAGGCGGTGGCACTGGCGAAGCTGGTGCGCGAGCGAGCGCCGCTCGAGTACGCCGGGATCGCCTTCTATCCCGGGCACGTGCGCCAACAAGTCGATGCGCAGCGAGATGCGCTCGATCTGCTCAACGCGGATCTCTCCAGCGCGCTGGAGACGCTCGACATCGAGGGCGTGATGCCGTTGGTCGTGAGCGGCGGCTCGACGCCGACCGCGTGGCACTCGCACGAGATCGCGGGTCTCACGGAGATGCGGCCCGGCACCTACGTCTACAATGATCGGACCACCGCCGAGATCGGCGCCTGCGGCTGGAAAGATTGCGCGCTAACCGTGCTCGCGACGGTTGTCAGCACCGCCGTGCCCGGCCAGGCGGTGATCGACGCGGGAGCGAAAGCGCTCGGACGCGAGCCGTTGCGCGCCGACGGTGCCGACGGCTTTGGCGTGTTGCAGGGCCGGCCTGAGGTTGTCGTCACCTCGATGTCGGAGGAGCACGGAATTCTCAAGCTCGGCGCGTCAGACTGGAAACCGCGCGTGGGCGAGCTCGTGCGCGTCATTCCGAATCACGTCTGCATCGTCGTGCACCTGAATGATCGCGTGCACGGCGTGCGCGGCGATAAGGTGGAGTTGAGCTGGCCGGTCGCGGCCCGCGGACGTTAGCGAACTGTTCCTCGGGTCCAGATTAGGATGACGGCGCACGCGCTGCCCGATTGCTGGTACTTGAGTGGCGCGTCATGTCCGTCGATGAAGGTCTCGACGGCGGCGAGCTCGGCGGGGTGGTACAGCTGAATCGCTTGAGCCGCCGTGCGAAATCCATCGACATAGATGGCCGCTTCGCAAAACCCTCTGCTCGTGCTCGCGCTCGTCTGGCGCGCGAGCACCCGATAATCGCCCGGGCCCGCGGTCGTGACGAGGAGATGCGGAATCTCGCGCATGATCGACGTCATCGATGGATGGCGCTCGAGGGCGATTCCGTCGATGGCGTAGCCCTGTCCGGCACGGCGGCGTTGCTCGAA
>JALZAE010000282.1 GCA_030948535.1 Gemmatimonadota bacterium
GCGCCGCCACCGCGACACCGAGCCCTTTGGCATCCCCTCTTGCGATCATCCCTTCGATCAATACGGACGCGGTATCGAGCACTTTTCGCGACTGGACGGCGGTCAGCACGCCGTTACGAAAGCGTCCGCGCGGCACTCTGAGCTCCGGCGGAATCGCGCTGTCGCCCACGCTCGGCACGGAGTCCCGCATTTCGATGGTGGTGGCGGTGGAAACAGGCGCCGTGGGCTTCGGCGGCGTTTCCAGCCCGCGCGAAAGCGGAACGCCTTTCGTGGAATCGCGGCCGGCGCCGGGCTGGTGAACGGTCGCCGGCGCTTTCCGAGCTCGCTTCGAGGAGTCGCTGGCCGAAGCCAGCATCCGCTCGAACGCCGAGTCTCGCGCCACGACGTCGGGCTTCATCGCACCCTTCACCACAAGCGCCGCCGCGCCGAGCACGAGCACAGTGGCGATGGCGCCGGCGACATGAAGCACCCGGCGCCGCGGCGGTGCACCGAGGATCTCGCCCGTGCTCGCCGCGCTCGCTCCTCGCGATTCGCGCGGCATCGACGGGCGCACCTCCGTCGGCGCCGTGCCCGCCGGCGATCTGCTCACCCGCGTCGGGAGCAGATCCTCTTCGCCGATGCTGGCGAGCGGCGCGGTCGGCGCGTTGCTCGCGGCGATGGACGGCGATGCGGCGAGCACGTGCTGAAGATCATTCGCGAAATCGATGGCTCGCGGATAGCGATTTTTCCGCTCGCGCGACAGCGCGCGGTCGAGCACCGCCTGCAGCGCCGGCGGCCACGCGGCGTCGCGCCGCACTTCGGACAGCGTGCGCGGCCGGTCCGTCAGGCGCTGGATCAACGATTCTTGCACCGTCGCCGACGGGAAGGGGAGCGTGCCGGTGAGCATGTGGAAGGTGACCAGCGCCAACGCGTAGTTGTCGCTGCGTCCGTCAAGCTCGTCGCCGCTCGCCTGCTCGGGGCTCATGTATTCCGGTGTGCCGACGATCAGCCCCGTGCGCGTCACCTTCTGCCCATCGATCTGCGCCTTGGCGATGCCGAAGTCCACGACCTTCACGATGTCGCTGCCATCGCGGCCGCGCGCGATCATCACGTTGTCGGGCTTGAGGTCGCGATGGATGATGCCGAGCTCGTGCGCGGCGTCGAGTCCCAGCGCGACTTGTCTCGTGATGTCCGACACGCGCGCCGAGCCGAGCGTGACGCCGCTCTCGAGGATCTTCGTCAGCGGCTCGCCATCGACGTACTCCATGGCGAGATAGATGATGCCGTCCGGCGTCTCGCCGAAATCATAGATCGCCGCGACGTTCGGATGATTGATGCGGCTCGCGTGCGCCGCTTCGCGGTTGAACCGGCTGACCGCCTCGGTGTCGTTCGCCATCGTGGGACTCATCACCTTGATGGCGCTCTTGCGGCCCATCTTCACGTGCTCGGCCAGATATACCTGGCCCATCCCCCCCTCGCCGAGCTTCCGCAGCACGAGATACCGCTCGGCGATCACCTGATCGATCAACGACGCGCCCGTCGGCCCGCGCAGCGCGGATCCATCGCGCGGGCAGAACTTGAGATCGGCCTCGTACGTGTTCCCGCACTTCGGACAGGTCTTCATTGTGGCGCAGCTGATCTCGGCAAGTGGGGCGTGCAGTCACCGACATCTGAGATCTGACGTCTGACATACTGTCCCTAGGACATCTGCCTCAAAGTAGATGATGCGACAGTGGACAGTTAGCTTCACCGCATGCTCCGCCGCGCACGAGCCCTACCTCTCATTATCGTCGCCACGGCGTGCAGTTCCGCGCCGTCATCGGCCCCGCCCGCGCCGGCGCCGTCGCCCGCTGTGACAGCGACGCCCCCGTCTGTCGCGGCGGCGCCCGTACACACGCTGCCGCTGCCGCCGATTCCGGAAGTGGATGGTCCGTTGCTCGTGCACGTCATCTACCCGGACTCGATGCAGCGGCTCACGACGCGCGATTCGAATTTCATCTTTGGCTCGGTCGGCAGCGGACGTGCCGCGCTCACCATCGACGGTGTGCCCGTCGAGGTGAAGCCGAACGGAGCGTTTCTCGCGTTTCTCCCCGTGCCGTCCGACAGCGCTCCGCGGTACGCGCTCGTCGCCACGCGCGGCGCCGATACCGCGCGATTGATGCGGCCCGTACGCGTGCCTGCCCAGCGAGTGCAGTTCACGCTTGGTGGCCCGCTCATCGCCGACAGCGCGAGCGTCACGCCGCGCGGCTCGCTCGCCCGCCGCGATGATGAGCTCGTGCACGTGAGTGTGCGCGTGACGACCAGCGCGCTCCCGTGGCTGAAGCTCACCAACGGCGACAAGCAGACACTCTACGCCGAGCCAGCGCCGTCGGGCCTTCGCGACACCGTGGCGCAGATTGGCTACGGCATCGTCGCATCGGCGGACGTGCCCGCGCGGCTGTTGCGAGCGAAGACCGAGATCATCGTCCAGCAGGGGAGCGCCCAAGCTCGCTTTCCCCTGGCAATCGTCGAGCCCGTGCAGCTCAGTCCGCCGCAGTTC
>JALZAE010000286.1 GCA_030948535.1 Gemmatimonadota bacterium
ATCCGTCGTTCCATCGAGGACCGCATCTTGGAACACCTGGGCATCGACCTCGATGACGAGCTGGTCGGTGATCGCTGACGACGATGCCTGCCGAGCGGCGGCGTTGCTCTGAGCTCACGCGATCCGTGAGAATTGTCGATGGCTCGCATAACATGCGGACGGAGCGTCGATCCGAAACGAGCGCCGAATGCCAGGGAACAGTGACACCCTGCGATCGATGAATCGTCGGGGTGCTCGAGGCACGCTCCGGCGTCCTCGCAGCCAATCGATGGTCGCTCGCTTTGCAAGAAATCGGTCGCCGGGCGTTCTGGCAGACGTGCAGGCCGCGTCGCCTAATACTGCGGATGCCTCCCGATCTGCGAACGACGTGACGCGCACGAGGATCCGTCGTCGCATCGGAATTCGCTCGACGCGGCAAAGAGAGACCGGCAACCAGACGGGCCACACGACGAGCGTGAGTCCGAGGAACGCGATTACCGACAGGCGATGGACCACCGTGTGTGAGGCGGCGTCCACCGTGAGCCCCACGAGGCCTTCGCTGGCCTGTTGCGCGGCGAACAGGAGCGGCACCCCCGCGAACATCCGATACGGCCGCGCCGCCGTTCGCGCGACTGATGCGGACCCGACTCCGGCGAGCACGCCCGACACACGAAACTCCGCGCCGCTGAAAAGCACATGATTCCTCCGCGTGTAGGTACGCGGAGGCATGTCCGAGTAATCAACGGTACACGCATACGCTGAGACCGCGCGCCCGCCTCCATCCCACCATGGCGCGTCGGGGATGAGAAGGGAGACGCCTATCCCGTGCTTCTGCCGCGACGCGCTCCTCACGTGGTGCGAGGCCGAGGGCGTCGACTATGTGATCGGCCTCGCCAAGAACGAGCGGCTCACCGCGCTGATCGCTGCCGAGCTCGCCCAGGCGGAGGCCGCGTGCGCCGCGACCGGCCAGGCGGCGCGCGACTTCGCCGAGTGCACGTATCAGACGCGCGAGAGTTGTACGCGCGCGCGGCGCGTGGTCGCGAAGGCCGAACATCTCGCCGCGGGCGAGGACGGCAAGAGCTATCCGCGCTTTGTCGTCACTTCGCTCGCGGTCGAGGCCCTCGCGTCGCGCGCGCTGTACGAGGACCTCTACTGTGCGCGCGGCGAGATGGAGAACGGGATCAAGGAGCAGCAGCTCATGCTCTTCGCCGATCGCACGAGCGCGGCAACGATGCGCGCGCGAACCAGCTCCGGCTCTACTGCTCGTCGATGGCGCATCTCCTCACGAGCGCGCTGCGCCGGCTCGCGCTCGCCGGCACCGCGCTGGCGCGGGCGCAGTGTCAGATCATTCGACTCACGCTCTTGAAGATCGGCGCGCGCCTCCGCGTCACGGTGCGGAAGGTGTGGCTCGCGTCGCGAGTGGGTGTCCGCATGCCGCCCTCTTTGCGCGCGTGCAGGCGACCCTGCGGGCGCTGCCGATGCGCTCCTGACACGGACGCGCCTCCCCGTCGTCGCCGGAGCGCTCCCGCAGCACACCGCCGCGGGAGTGCGCCGGCGTCGCGCGGACAGACTCGTGCTCGGTCAATTGACTCCGAACACGACCCCGATCGACCCCACACGTCGCGCTGCACGCCGGCTCACCGCTCACCCAGCCGCCGCACTCCGCATCACCCGCTGTCCACCCACGAAACGGCTCACAATCTCCCATCAACCGCGACGTGGTGAGAAATCCGGGCTAGCGACGCGGCATCGATGAACCATGCCTCGTCCTCCGCTACCTATGCCCGCCATGCCAGCCCGACGCCGGGCTGTCCGCCCAGCGCCCAGTACGGAGTCCGAAGGTGCGTCGTCACTCGTCGCGATGCCTCTGTGCCAGGGCTTTGACCCCGGCACCCCCAGGCAAAACGGTCGAGGATGTCAGTCGGACGCGCAACGCCACAACGCGTCGGCATCAGATAGAAGCACAGCCCGGTTCTGAAGCCGGCGGGATTACCGGTGCATGTGCCTTGCCATGGGTCAGCCGGTTACACTCGCAGAGTCATCGACTGGCGAACATCTTTTCAAGATCATCGACCAAGGCGAGTTCGCGCTGGGCAGCGGCGGTAGCGGCCGATGCGCCGCGGCGAGTTGCGGCGGCGCCCATGTCGGTCAGCGATTGTTCCACGCTCGCGCGGAGCGCCGCGTCGGTGACCTGCGAGGAGATCGACGCCCACTGCTCTCGCGCGAATGAAACCGCCTGTGACATGTCCGCCCAGCGCGCCGGCGTCGCCTTTACGTCGGCAGCGTAACGAAAGCCGGCGTAGTCCAGCAGCTTGACGGCCGCAGGAACCTTCATGCCCGCGGCCGAACCGCTGACGAGAATTCGATAGCCCTCGACCGCTGCGATCGCGAGCTCGGCGCGGTTGTCCGCCCTGCGGGCGGTGGCGATGGCCGCGAGGTACTCGTCCAAGCGCGTCGCCGCATCGGAAGCCAGGTTGCCACGGACACCGTTCGCTGCCGTTCGGACTTCCGTGATGGTGGAGTCGAGCACCGCGGGGGCGGCGGAAAACGAGATCTCTGTGAGCTTCTCGAACGGCTCGGCTGCAGCGAGAAGCGCAGCATTTCCGGTCAGCGCCGCAGCAGGGGTTGTAGCCGCGCTGCTTTTGTAGGGCGTCGACGCTGCGGCGCCACTTGAGTCTCCGGCCTTGCCGCAGGCCTCGAGTGTTGTCGCCGCCAAGGCGATGGTCAGTATCGCACTCGCAACGGGCTTCATCGTGTCTCCGTGGGCTTGTGAGTCTGGCGCGCTCCGCGCCTATCGTCGCGGGAACGGATGTTGATGTCGCTTGTTCCTACCGGACGAGATCCACGGCAGAGCCTGGCACGTCGACAGTTCCTTCCCCTTTTGTAGTGCATCGTCAGAAGATCGTCAGCGCAATTTGTGGGCCTTGTAGCAGGCCTCGACGCGAGACGGGGGCGGCGCCGTTGTTGCGCTGCATGCTGTCATGCGACTCCTCGTTGTGGAAGACGACGCGATGCTCGGCGCCTC
>JALZAE010000292.1 GCA_030948535.1 Gemmatimonadota bacterium
GAACCCGCGACCCCAACCTTGGCAAGGTTGTGCTCTACCAACTGAGCTATTCCCGCGAACGACGCATAAGCTACCGACGCCGCTTTTTGACGACAAGCCGCGCGCGTCAGGGGCGCACACCGTGCGCGTGCACCGCGTACCACACGCACCACGCCAGCAATCCAGAGAGCGCCGCGTCTCCCCCATTCGCGACGGCGCGTCCGTCGGCATCGACGAGCTCGGCGGCCACGCCGTTGTCGAGCGGTGCGCGGCGGAGCCACTGCAACACCTCGCCGGCGTCGGGTCCCATGAGCCGTGCGCACTGACGCACGAGCTCGGGCGACTCGGTGCCGATGCCGCGCACGGTTCTCCGATACACGGAGTCGTGCCGTTCCATCGCCTCGTAGAGCGGCAGCCAGTACGCCGACGCGAGCGGATCATCTTCCGTCGACACGTGACCGGCGAGATCGATGGACGACGCGAAGGTCACCTTCCCTTCTCGCTCGATCGAGAAGTGGCGCTTGAGCGCGGCGCGCACCGCTTCGGGATCGGGCACGCCGCGCGCCGTCTCCTCGTCGAGCGTGCGACGGAAGACATCGAGCGCGTATGCGACGACCGCGTTGCCGTGCAGCGTGAATGGATGCGGCGCCGGCGTGCCGGAGAGCGACACCTCGGTCGCGTAAAGCGGCACGTGCTGGTCGCGCCGGTCGGCGAGATCTTCCCACGACGCGTAGAGCGTGTCGGCCACGGCGGGCTCGTCGACGACGTGATCGTCGCCCGTCTCGCGAATGTAGCGATCGGTCGCCAACGCGTACGCGGCCGCGCCCTCGAGTGAGAAGCCCGGCTCGAACAGTGTGCCATCGAGATAGTGCACGCCGCTGCCCGGCGCGTATCCATGCAACTCGCACGCACGCAGCAGCAGCTCGCGCGCGACGGTACTGTCGGCCAGCTGCACCGCGGGCAGCGTCCAGGCCAGCGCTTCCCAGTCGCGAATGGTGACGCCGAGTGAGTGCCACGGCGCGCGGGTGCGCACGAGGTAAAAATGCGCGTCATCGAGCGCGCGGCCGGCGCCGTAGAAAAAAGCAAAGAGCAAGTTGCGATTGATCAGCCGGTCGAGCCCGTCATGTCCTACGGTCTGCTCGAGCGCGCCGAGCGCATCGCGCGTGAGCGTGAGCAGCTCGCTCCATCCGCGCCGGCGCATCACACCAACGGTCGCGCGCGCGCCATCGCGCTCGGGTCCCGCGGCGATGTAGAACGCCGTGCTGCCGCGCGACCCGGCGGCGATCTGCAACGTGTGCTCGAGGGCGAAGCTCGCCGTCGCTTCGTCGACGGATGCGAAGCGCGCGTCGGGCTCGCCCGCGATCGCCAACGCGGCGAGTCCGGGAAGCGCGGCCCCTTCGAGCAGCGCGATCCCCTCCGCGATGGCGAGGCGGTGCGCGTCGTCGGCCGCGCGCGCCGTTCGCACGCGAATCTGCCGGTGGCCCAAGTGCGCGCGCAGGCCGATGGTGATCTCGACGTCGGCCTCGCCACCGTTCTCGACACCGATGGCGTATACCGCGCCGGCGACATCGGCATCCCGCCCGTGCGGCGCGAAGATCGTTCCGCGCACCACCAGTGTTCCCACGTTGGCGGTAAAGGTGGGAAGCCATGCCGCCGCACGCTCCCACGCGATGCCATCGGCGCCGAGGTCCACCGGGCGATCCCCGATGCGCAGCGTCGGCTTGAACAATGGCGCGCCATCGCCCTCGAGAAAGCGATCGTTGCCCGCGAATTCGACCGATGCGCGCGCGCCACGATGCAGCACGCCGATGGCGTGCAACGCGGCATCGGCGGGGTGGATGCATGGCAAGGCAAGCCAGTGATTTCCCGTGATTTGCCACGGTACCACCGGTGTCGGAATCGGTGTCACGATGCTCCGTCGGTTTGGTTGACAAGGGCGGCCTAGAATGCTAACCTAGCCCCCGATTAGCAACGCCACCTTCCGCTCGCAATTTCTTCTTCTACAAGAAGCTATCCCCCCTCGGTGGAGAGTCTCATGCGACTTCGCTGGTCATTGTTGTGTGCACTGACCATGGCTCTAGGCGCGACGGCCGGTGCCCGGGCGCAAGCGGTGCTCGGCATTGGCGACGATGCGCTGACACTTCCGCGCGGTGCGTTTCGCATTCGCGTGCTGCATTCATTTTCGTATTTCGATGAGCGGTACGGCCGCAATACTCCCTTTCGGAAGGATGGCTCTCGCGAGCCGCTGGCCGTCGACTTCAACCTCGACACGGTCGGCGTCGCGGAGTTTCCGAACCTCGCGCCACTCGCGGCTGGCCTCCGGCAGTTGACCGGCATGCCGGACTACAACGTCACGCTCGGTAAAACCGTATTGCGCCTGAACGCGATCGTGCGCGCGGTGCCGCTCGTCGGCGAGCTCGGCATCACCGACAAGTTGTCGATCGGCGTCACCTTCCCGATCGTGCACACGCAGATGAAGGCGAACTTCGCGGTCAATCCGAATCAGCGCGAAGGCAACGTCGGGTTCAATCCCGCGTTGGGCAGCCCCACCGCCGCGACGGCAAACTCGACGCTGTTCACGAACTTCCTCAACGCGATCACCGCGCTCAACGCCACACTGGCCGCCTGCGCGGTCACGGTGCCCCCGCCGTCCTGCGCGCCGATCAACGCCAATCGAGCGAACCTGTCGTCGCTCGCTTCCAACGCGGCCGCATTTCAGGGCGGACTCGCGCAGGTGTACGGCGCCTCGCCTTTCGTCCCCGTCTCCGGCACCGACGCCGATCTAGCGATCCGCGCTCGCATCGCGTTCTTCCAGTCGCAGTTCGCTGCGCTTGGCATCGCGAACCTGCCGTCAGGCGCGTTTCCCGTCGCCGCGCCGACCGTGCTCGGCCTCGCCGATGCGCAGCGCATTCTCACCGATCCAGCATTCGCCATCGAGACGGATCGCATCGAGAACGTCGACAAGTGGGGACTCGGTGACGTCGAGATCGGCGTCAAGTATCAGTTCCTGAACACGCTCGGCATCGAAACGGAAAAGCGCATTGCGCCGCCATCGAGTCTTGCGTTTCGCAGCGCGGCGACCGTCGTGCTTCGCCTTGGCACGGGCAAGACGGACAACCCTGACAACTTCATCGATATCGGCACCGGCAACGGACAGACCGACATCGAGCTTCGCTCCCAGAACGACGTGATCTGGGGCAAGCATCTATGGGCCAGTTTCATCGCGCGTTACGGCTGGCAGCTACCGGACTATCAGGTCATGCGCGTCACCCCGGCGGATGCGCCGCTCGCTCCCTCGTTTCGGCGTCAGCGTGTGCGACGCGACCTCGGAGACTACTATGAGCTGGAAGCGTCGCCGCGTTACGTGATCAACGATTTCTTCGCGATCGCGGGACAATATCTGTATCGCCGCAAGTACGAGGACCGGTACACCGGCACGTTCAATGTCAACAATACGCTACATCAGCCCGTCACCCTCGACGCGGCACAGCTCAACGACGAGACGGGCACGACGGAGCATCGGTTCGGCGGCGGCATCGTCTTCTCCACCGTCGCGTCGTTCACCAAGGGCAGAGCGAAGATCCCGTACGAGATCAGCTACCAGCACATGGAGGACGTCGCCGGCAGCGGCGGCAAGACGCCGGCGATCAAGCAGGACATCATTCAGTTCCGCATCTACACGAGACTCTTCGGCGGCGAGTAACTCGCGGATTGCGTGCGAAGCACATTCGGCCAGCGGAAACGCTGGCCGAGTTTTTTGTGGCCGCAGATTTTCCCGTCGCGTGGCCGCCGCTGACCTTCCTTGCCAACTGCGCCGCAGATTTCCGCAGATCGACGCAGATACTGCCTATCTCTTGCGGGCTGGTTTGTTTTTTTTGATCTCCGTCACGGGCGCGGCGGCGGCAACCTCGAGAAGTTCGCTGGCGTGGGCGCGGCTGAGCGCGCTCTCGGGGTCGCCGCCGAGCATGCGCGCGATCTCCGCGACGCGCTCATCGCCGGAGACGACGATGGTGTCGGCGGTGGTGACACCGC
>JALZAE010000331.1 GCA_030948535.1 Gemmatimonadota bacterium
GATCGAAGGTGAGCCCGTGCGACCAGTCGCGCAGGATCTCGAAGCCGCGCTCGAAGATCGCCGTGCTGTCCGTCGGCAGCGTCAGCATGTAGACGGTCTCGTCGAAGCCGGTATAGGCGTTGAGATCCGCGCCGAAGCGCATTCCGGATTTCTCGAGAAAGCCCACCAGCTCGTTCTTCTTGAAGTGCTCGGTGCCGTTGAACGCCATGTGCTCGACGAAGTGCGCGAGGCCGCGCTGCTTGTCGTCCTCGAGTACCGACCCGGCGTTCACGACGAGTCGCAGCTCGGCGCGATGCTCGGGCTTTGGGTTGGCGCGGATGTAGTACGTCAATCCGCTCGGCAGATGTCCGACGATCACCTGCGAGTCGACGGGGAGTCGATCGCCGGGCCGTTGCGCCGCGACTGGCGTGGCGAGCACGGCGACGGCGAAGAAGGCAGCGCGCAAAGTCATGGTGTTGAGTAGAAAGGGCACGTCACTCATCGTTGGCTTCGAGCGAGACGGTTGCCTCGCCGCTCGCATCGTATGACACGAAGACGGACCACGGCTGGCAACACACCTGGCAGTCCTCGACGTACTCCTGCGAGTCGCCGCTGCCCGGGTCGAGCGAGATCTCGACAGACTCGTGGCAGTACGGGCACTGCACCACCGCGCTCATATCCGCGGTCCCATCGCCGAGGGGAAACTCCTCGTCGAGGTCGGAGGCCTCTGGGGAATCATCGAAGTCGATCACAGGCGAAAAGTATCAGGTGGCGCGCGTGATTCGCTTGGTGCGATCGGCGTATGGCTGCGATTGCGCTGCCCGGTAGGACTCCAAGACTTCAAATACCGATGCTGCGGAGGGGGCAAACGCGGGCCGATCGATCCCGACGGGGTCGGAGATCATGGCGACGGGTCAATGTGAATTGTTCCTGTACAAAAACAACAAAAGGCAATTCGCCCAAATCTGCCCGCCTCCGCAGCATCCGTATTTGATGTCTTGAAGTCCTATCGGCGGCCCGATCTCCGCCCGACGTGGGACTGATCCGTCGTCAAGTATTGTCCAGCCCCGGGTCGAGTGCGAGCATCTGGGCGAGCGATCACCATCGGAGACGAACTGTGAGCCACCCGAACGCCCGCCTCGTCACGCGCATCGCGGCCTCTCTCCTACTCGGCGCGATGTCGCTCGGCACGGCGCCGGCGCAGACGGCGGAGTGGCCGGCCTACGGCCATGATCCGCAAGGCACGCGATTCAGCCCGGCGAAGCAGATCACGCGCGAGAACGTCGGCAAGCTCGCGCTGGCCTGGACATTCCGCACCGGCGAGATGGCTCCGGAATTCGCCACGCGTCGCGTCAAACAGCTCGAGGCGACGCCGATCGTCGTCGATGGCGTGATGTACGTGTCGTCGCCACTCGGACGCGTCTTCGCGCTCGATCCCTCGACCGGCAAGCAGAAGTGGGTCTTCGATCCACACATCGACAAGTCGGTCGACTTCAGTGACTTCGCCAATCGTGGCGTCTCGACGTGGGTGGACACTCGCCGCGCGGCCGGCGCGCCATGTCGACGGCGCATTTTCGCGGTGACGGTCGATGGACGTCTCATCGCGCTCGACGCCGCATCGGGCAAACCTTGCGGCGATTTCGGCGCGGCGGGTACGATCGACCTCAGCAAAGGACTGCGCAACGCGCCGCGCGACGCCGCCGAGTATGCGGAGACGTCACCGCCGGCGGTGATCGGCAATCTGGTCGTCGTCGGCTCGAGCATCGGCGACAACGGCCGCACCGATTTGCCCAGCGGTGAGGTGCGCGCGTTCGACGCGCGCAGCGGCGCGCTCCGCTGGACTTTCGATCCGGTGCCGCAGGATTCGAGCGACAAGAACTGGTCGAGCTGGAAGGGCGCGAACGCGCATCGCACCGGCGCGGCGAATACGTGGTCGGTCATCGCGGCGGACCCCGCGCGCGATCTGGTCGTCTTGCCGACGACCAGCCCAAGCCCCGACTACTTCGGCGGTGAGCGCCTCGGCGACAATCGCTACGCGAATTCGGTCGTGGCGATTCGCGCGTCCACCGGGAAGGTGCTCTGGCACTTTCAAACGGTGCACCACGATCTGTGGGACTACGACAACGCGTCGCCGCCGGCGCTGGTGTCCATTCCGCGCAGTGGTGGCTCCGCGCTCGCCGTGCTGCAGACGACGAAGACCGGCCAGCTCTTCGTGCTCGATCGCGCCACGGGCGCGCCCATCTTTTCCGTCGAGGAGCGAGCGGTGCCGGCGAGCGATGTGCCGGGCGAGATCGCGTCGCGCACCCAGCCGTTCAACACGGTCATCCCGGCGCTCAGCCCCCAGGGTCTCGATACGTCCGACGTGTGGGGTACCACGCCGGAGGATCGCGTCGCATGTCTCGCGCTCGTTGGCGAGTTGCGGAACAACGGCGTGTTTACGCCGCCGAGTCTCCGCGGCACGCTGACCCGCCCATCGAACGTCGGCGGTGTGAACTGGGGCGGCGTCGCGTACGATCCCTCACGTGCGCTCGTCATCGTGCCCCTGAATCGCATCGCGTCGATGGTGCAGCTGATCGACACGACGGCCTTCGACTTCGCGACCGCGCGCCGCGATGGCTCGCGGCTCGGCTACGAGTACACGCGCATGCGCGGCACACCGTTCATGATGCGGCGCCGAATCCTCCTTTCTCCCGCGGGCGCGCCATGCGTGAAACCGCCATGGACGACGCTCGTCGCCATCGATCTCAAGACGGGCGCAAAGCGCTGGGAAGTTCCGCTCGGCGGGTTTCTCCGCGACGGCGTGCAGATCGAGGGCGTCGGATCAGTGTCGCTGGGCGGGCCGATCGTCACCGCGGGCGGAGTCATCTTCATCGCCGGCACGCTCGACCGGCGGCTGCGGGCGTTCGATGTCGAGACCGGCAAAGAGTTGTGGCACGCCGACCTCCCGGCCGGCGGGCGCGCGACGCCGATGACGTACGTGACCAGTGCCGGCGGCCGTCAGTACGTGGTGATCTCCGCGGGAGGCGGCAAAGAGTTCGGCGACGGCGACTATGTCATGGCCTTCGCGCTGCCGAGGTGACCGATTTCCATGGACAGCTTCTGGACAGGTGAGATGGTCTAGCTTGTCATCGACAACCGCATCTCCCTCCCAGTTCAAGGAGAATTACATGTTCGTTCGCAAGATCGCTCCCGTGCTCGCGCTGCTCGCCATTGTCGCCGTGTCGGCGTCGGCGCAGACGCCCACGTACAAGCACGACCTGCCCGCCAAGCTCATGAAGAAAACGAAGATCACCGAGAACGCGGCGAGCGTGTCCGCCCTGGCGAAGGTGCCGAACGGCAAGATCGTCGCGGTGGAGCTCGAGCAGGAGAAGGGCAAACTGATCTACTCGTACGACATCAAGGTCGCCGGGAAGAAGGGCATCGAGGAAGTTCACGTCGACGCGATCGACGGTACGGTGACGGGGCCGGAGCACGAGAACGCGGCGAGCGAAGCCGCGGAGAAGAAGGCCGAGGCGGCGGAGAAGAAAGCCAAGCCCGTCAAGCCGTGATAAGACCGTCCTCGCGCGTTCACGCTCGCGGGTGAGCTGACCCATGCGCGTGCTCGTCGCCGAGGACGACCCGGATCTCGGTGCGCTGCTCGTCCAGGGACTGGGCGAGCAGCACATCGACGTCACTTTGGCGCGCACGTACGCGGAAGCGTGGGAGCGCGCGACGTTCGGGACGTTCGACATCTTCGTGCTCGACGTCATGCTGCCGGGCGGCTCTGGTTTCGATCTCTGCGCCAAGCTTCGCGAGCGCGGCATCGGAACTCCGGTGCTCATGCTCACGGCTCGCGATGCGGTCGGCGATCGCGTGCGCGGTCTGCAGCTCGGCGCGGACGACTATCTCACCAAGCCCTTCGCGTTTCAGGAGCTGGTCGCCCGCGTTCGCGCGCTGGCCCGGCGGCGGCCGGCGTTCGTGCCGTCGCGGCATGAGATCGCGGACATGATCGTCGAGCTGGATACCCGGGCGGTGTCGCGGAGTGGCCGTCCGATCGCGCTCACCGCGAAGGAATTCGCGCTCCTCGAGGTGTTCGTGCTCAATCCCGACCGGGTGATCGGACGCGCCGAGATCACGGCGAACGTGTGGGATGAGAATCATGATCCCTTCACCAACGTGCTCGAGGTGTTGGTGCGGCGCCTCCGCCGGAAGATCGACGACGACTTCGAGCCGAAGCTCGTGCACACGGTGCGCGGTGCCGGCTACCGCTTCGGACTCTGAGCGCGCCGTGAAGCCTCTCACACGGCTTCGGCTGCAATTGACGGCGTGGTACGGCGGCACCTTCGCACTCCTTCTCATCGCGCTCGGCGTGACGCTGCTGGTGGCGATCACCCGGCAGATGTCGAATCAGCTCGACAACTCCCTGCGCGACGCCACCCGCGAGGTCGCGCGCGCGACGGCGACACGCGAACTGGAATCAGTGTCCGCCGCCGGCCGCGCGGTGGATGCGCTCGACGAGCTGCACATCCCCGATCGCTCGCTCTTTCTCTTCGATACAACCGGCGCGCCGCTGGTGGCGCGACCGGGCGCGCAGGAGTTGCGTCCGCTCGTGCTCGACGCCGCGCGTCGTGGAAGCGCCAGCACGACGTTGGAGCTGCCCGCGGATCGCTCGTTGCGCGCGCACGCCGAGCGATTCACGCTCGCCGGCGGCCGGACATACGTCGCCGCCTCCACGGCCGATCGCATCGAGCTCGAGGATCGTTACGCCACGCTGATTCTGACGTTTGCCATCGCTGCCTTCGCCGCGCTCGCCCTCGTCGCGGCGGGCGGATGGTGGCTCGCCGGGATGGCGACCCGGCCGGTCGAGCGCAGTATCGAGCAGATGCGACGCTTCATGGCCGACGCCGCGCACGAGCTGCGCACACCCATCACCGTGATGCGCAGCCGCGTCGATGTCACGCTGCAGCGCGAGCGCACGGCCGAGCTGTATACCGACGCGCTGCGGCACATCGGCCGCGAGACGGAGGCACTCGCCGGGGTCACGGACAACTTGCTCACGCTCGCTCGCGCCGACTCCGGCGAGCGCGTGTTGCAACTCGAGCGGATCCGCATCGACGAGGTCGCACTCGACGCCGTCGCCGCGGCCGGTCCGCTCGCCGAACGTCGCGGCGTGCACTTGTCTATCGGCACCGCGGACGAGGCCGAGACCGACGGCGACCTCGCGCTCATTCGCCAGCTCATGATGATCCTGCTCGACAACGCGATCAAATTCACGCCTGAGGGCGGCGACGTAGCGCTCGACGTCACGGCCAATGGTGGCGCAGCGACTCTCGTCGTCCGCGACAGCGGGGTCGGCATCGAAGCCGCCGAGCAGCCGCGCATCTTCGACCGTTTCTTTCGCGGTGGCGGTGCACGGCAGCGCGCCAGCGGCGCCGGGCTCGGCCTGTCGATCGCCAAGTGGATCGCCGATGCCCATGGCGCCCGCATCGACGTGCAATCATCGCCGGACGCCGGAACGACCGTGTCGGTGTCCTTTCCCGCGCCACCTCGCGTGGGCAGACGCTAGCGCGACAACGGATGTCCGCGCACGCTCCTTGTAATGAGCGCGTCATGTCCGCAGCTTAGCGTTCCTTTTCCAAACATGATCTTCCTCCGAATGAACCGTTGATGTCGTCACGCCCGCGTGCATTGTCGTCGTCGTGCACAGTCCTGGCGCTGCTCGCACTCGCGCGTGGCGGCGTCGACGCGCAACAGGGCAACACGGGCCCGCTCACGCGTGAAGCCGCTGTCGGGATGGCACTGTCGCGCGGCTCGCAAGCGGCGCTGGCATCGGTCACGGCCCGCGGCGTGGAGGCGCAGCTGCTCAGTGCGCGCGCCATTCCCAATCCGACGCTCGTCGCCAGCTACAGCAAGTCGACGCCGCAGTATCACGCGGCGCTCGAGATTCCGCTCGACTATCTGACGCTGCGTCCGCTGCGCGTATCCGCTGCGCTCTCGGCCGCTGACGCCGCGCACTATCGCCTCGCCTTCGAGCGCGCCGCCGTCCGGCTCGACGTCGACACACTCTACACGCGCGCGTCCGCGCAGCGCGCGCGGGCGGCGCTCTCCAAGCGCAACGCGATCGATGCCGACAGCCTCCTCACCGTCGCGCGCGTGCGACGCGATGCGGGAGACGCCAGTACGCTCGATGTCGAGCTCGCACGCGTCAACGCAGGACAAGCGGAGAACGCCGCCGCCTCCGACTCGCTCGCGGCGATCGCGACGCTGCTCGATCTCCAAGCCACCCTCGGCTTGCCCGCAACCGAGATCACGATCGGGCTCGCCGACTCGCTCACCGTTCCATCGGTCGACTCGCTCACCAGACTTGCGTCGGCGCCGATGCCGCCGCTCGCCGGAACGCCGCTCAGCGTTGCCGCCGCCGAGCGCGATCTCCGCGCCGCGGAACTGGCGCTCTCGCTCGAGCGCCGGAGCCTGT
>JALZAE010000333.1 GCA_030948535.1 Gemmatimonadota bacterium
CGACAACGCTCAGCAAGAGATGCTTGCGCAAGCATCCGATATCCTCGTTGCTATAGAGCGGCTCGGAGGTAACCCGAACGGACATCTCTATGGCATGACTGCGAATGCCCGGGACGCGCTCCGGTGCAACGTCGACAAGCTGTTCAGGACGCATGCTCGGCTGGGCCGCATCTCGCTCGGAATCGGCGACGGCGGCAACGAAATCGGCTTCGGCAGGATTCGCGCGACGCTTGCGAGCCGGCTGCCGCAAATCAATCAGGCCGATAAGACCGCCTGCGGAGGCGGCGTGTTCTCCGTGGTGCCGACCACTCGGCTGCTTGTCGCCAGCACGTCGAATCTTGGCGCATACGCCGTCTGTGCGACGCTCGCGCTACTACGGCGCGATCTCGCGCTTTGCCATGCGCCGGAGGAAGAGTTCGCTCTGCACCACATCGGTATCGGATTGGGACTGGTTGACGGCGGCGGTGGCGGAGCGATCGCCGCATGCGATGGCATTCCGGCTGACGCGAACGCAGCGATCGTATTACTGATGCGAACGATCGTGGAGCGAGCTTTGCTTCCCCCTCGGCCACGGCCTTTTAAAACGCTCGTGGACGATCAAAACCACGAACCTGACCTGTGTCGATAGGGGTAACCGCAACGTTTCCGCGCGCAGGCGACGGAGCATCGGCGCGTGCTCCATGCGGTTGCGGCAGGCGACGTTGCGGCCGCATGCGTCGCGAAGGAGAGCCGCAGCGACCGCGTCCGTGAACGCTTGTCGGCGCGGCTTGCGCGCTGCGGACGCCGTTCGTTACCGGACTTCGTTGATATAGACGTGCTTGTCCGTGGTCGCGACGTGTTCGGCTAGAATGATGGGGTGACCGTGTTGATCAAAGGCGACCTCGTCGATCAGCAGCACCGCGGATGGCCTCGGCAGGTCAAGTAGCCGTCGATCCAGCGCGGTTGCGAGTGTCGCGGTCAACGTCTCCCGCGCGGCGGTGACCTGGATTCCGTAATGCTCCTTGAGGTGAAGATACAGCAGGGGCGGAACGTCTCCCGCGACGACGGGAAAACCCGGCAGTCGAGCGGCCGGCATCTGCAGGCGTTCGTGCATGACCGGGGCCCCTCCGATGCTGCGCACGCGGTGGATCGAGACGATCGGGGCGCCGGCGGCAAGACCGAGGCGCGCCGCATCCGGCTCGCTGGCCTGTGCCCGCGTCAGCGCCAGCACGCGCGCTTCGGAGCGAAGCATACGACCGTCAGCGCCATGCAAGCGGAAATAGCGGAAAAAGGAACGAAGCGAGTGGTTGGGACTGCGCCCCGTGACGATCGTTCCGGTCCGACGGCGACGCGCGAGCAATCCTTCGGCGACGAGGTCGGCCAGCGCCCGACGCAGCGTTCCGATCGCGACACCAAAATGTGCAGCGAGCATGCTTTCGCTCGGCAGCAACGTTCCAGCTTCCCACTGGCCGCCGAGGATCGCGTCCGACAGGTTGCGCTTGACGTGCTCGTGGAGCGCCACCGGCCGGGTGGGGCGATTGACAGCCAGGCGGGCCGTACTGGTATTCATATAAAGATTATAGGTTACACGGGCGGTGCATGGAAGCTGGCCTACTCCGGACCGAAGCTGATCGTGGAGGCGCGCTCGATCGGGCCATGGCGGCGATCGAGGCTGACGACGCGGCTCTCCTGGCAGACATGCAGCAGTTGATCGCCTGGGACACGAGCTTTCCGCCGGGTGCTGGCTACGGCGCTTTCGCCGCACTGATTCGCAATTGCCTGGCCGGGCTCGGCTTTGAGTTCCGCGATGTCGTCGTGCCGGAACCGCTCTGGCGGGCGCGCGGCGCGCAAGGCGAGAGGATCAATCTGATCGCCGGACGGCGCAGCGGTCGCCCGGTCTGCTCGCTCTATTTCCACGTCGACACGGCGCCGCCCGGGGACGGGTGGACCCGGCCGCCGCTCGCCTGTACTCGGGAGGGCGATCGGCTGTATGGGAGGGGCGCGGCCGATATGAAGGGCACCATCGCTGCGGTGCTGGCGGCGTTGCGAGCGGCTTCGACGTCGTCCGTCACGCTCGCCTATGATCCTGTCCTGCTGTTGTGCACGGACGAAGAGGGGGGGCTCTATCCCGGCATTCGCTACTTGGCCGAGCAGCGGCTGATCGAGGGGCATCTGCTCTCCTTCAATGGCGGTGCGGCGCCGCGCATTTGGGCGGGCTGCTTCGGCAGTTTCGACCTGCTGATCCGGATTGGCGGCCGAGCGGCGCATTCGGGCGAGCCGGAGCGCGGAATCAACGCGATCGAGTGCGCGGTGCCGGTGCTGCAGGCGCTCGCCGGGCTGAAGATCGCCGTCGAGGCGCGGCAATCCGCGCTGCCGCCGCCACCCTATCGCGACGGGCGAAAGCTGACGGGCCAGCTCACGGTCGCTGCGATCCATGGTGGCGAGAAGGGCTCGGCGGTGCCGGGGCAGGTCGAGCTGTTGGTCAACCGTCGCTATGCGCCGGAGGAGAGTTTCGATCGAGCGCTCGAAGAATTGCAGGCGACGGTGCGCGAAGCGGCGGGGGCGACCCGGGCGACCGGGGTGCAGTTTGAGCTGCTGGGCCATCTGGCGCCGGTGTCCGACCCGGTCGGGCCGCACTGGCCCCGCTGGCAGGCGGCGCTCTCCGCCGGGTTCGGATTCGCGCTGGACAGTTTTCGAGCCTGGGGCGCGTCCAGCAGTTCGGACATGGGCTGGGTGCAGCGGGCCGGTGTGCAGGAGATCCTGCTCGGCGGCCTTGGGCGGCCGGACAACAACGTGCACGCCGCGGACGAATACACGACCATGAACGACCTGAAGGCGCTGGCTCGGTCCGTGCTCGCCTATCTCGCCGCAGATTTCGCGTCCCCTCTCATCCCGGAGCGCTCAGCGTGACCCCTTTCTCCCTCACCCGGCGTGGCTTGCTCGGCACCAGCGGCGCGCTCCTCATGGCTCAAGCGGCCCGCGCGGCGCCGGCC
>JALZAE010000344.1 GCA_030948535.1 Gemmatimonadota bacterium
GAGCGCGCGCCAACGATTCGGGGATCGCGCGCGAGCGCATCGGCGAATGCGCGCGTCGCGCGCCAGCCATCGGCGCCGAGTGCCGGCGTGTTCGGTGGAAGCTCGATGACGACGCGAATCGTTTGCAGCACGCCGCCGCGTCCGAGGGCGCGCAGCGTCGCAAGGCCCCGAGCCGATTCCATCTTTGGTGGCAGCCAGTCGCCGCGCGGCAGCTCGGTCGACAGCCGCCGCGACTGCAACGCGAGCAGCACGACGGGCGCGCCGAGCACAACGACGAGCACGCGCGGATGGCGGGCGACGAACGCACCCCAGCGGAACCATCTCGAATTGGCGGCATGAGGCGACGGCGATTTGCGGCGGAACAGGCGGCCGGCGTCGGCGCGCGCGCCAAGCCAGGCGAGTACGCCCGGCAATAGCGTCGTGGCGACGAGCACGGAGAAGAGCGACACGAGCAGTCCACCCACGGCGACCGCGCGAAGCTCGTTGAGCGGCACCACGAGCAGCGCGGCAAACCCGACGGCGACGGCGATGCCGGACATCATCACCGTATGCCCCGCGTGCCGCGCCGCCTCCTCGGCCGCGTCGTCCGCGGCCATCCCCGCGGCCATTCCCTCGCGAAACCGGCTGACGATCAGCAGCGCATAGTCGATGCCGAGCCCGAGTCCGAGCATCGACACCACGTTCTCCAGGAGGATGGAAAGCGGCATCCGCGTCGCGACGAGCGAGGCGATGCCGAGAGTCGTGATGATGGCCAGGGTGCCGGCGCCCACCGGCAACAGCGCCGCGACGATCGAGCCGAAGGCGAGTCCGAGGAGTACGAGCGTGAGCGGCAGCGCGCGCAGCTCGGCCCGGCGCGCATCGTCGGCGCTCGTGCGACGCAAGTCGTAGTTGAGCGCGACTTCGCCCGTCCACGCGAGCGCGATGGCGGGATGCCGTGCGCGCATGCGGCGCGCGATCACGTCGCCGGCATGCCGGAGCGGAGGAATGAGCGCGTCGAGCGGACCACCTTTCGCGTCGAGTCCGACGACGAGAAACGTGGCGCTCGTTTCGCGCGCGCCGAGAAAGAGCGAGTCGTGAGCATCGAGATACGAGAGCACGCGTGTGACGCCTGGCGCGACGGCGATGGAATCCGACAGCTCGCCGAGGGCGTCCTGGCCTGGCACGATCGCCGGTGACGGAAGTCCAGTGACGACGAGCACCGCGTAGTGCGCGAAGGGAGAGTCAAAGCGCTTGCCGAGCAGATCGTCGACTGCGGCCGACTCACTCGACGGAACGACGGCCGAGACGTCGAGCACCTGCTCGATGTGCGCAGCGCGAGCGCCGACCAAGATGGCGGTGAGCACCCAGCAGGCCGCGATGATGCCGCGGCGGCGAACGATCGTGCGCGCGAGAGACATGTCGACTCCTCAGACCCAGCCGTCGGTGACGAGTGAGCAGTCGCGGCACGCCGGCAGCTGCGCGTACCGCCGCTCGGAGATCAGGTGGCGGATCTCGCGCATGCGGTCGCCGTTCCACACCTCGGCGAGCGTCTGGATGCGGAGATTTCCGAGCACGTCTTTTCGGGCCCAGTCGTGGGTGCAGAGGAGGACGTCGCCGTTGTGGAGAACCGCCGCCGCCGCGAAGGGAGCGGGACAGTGACCGAGCCACGCGCGCGCGAGGCGCCGGCCGGCGCGCGCGCCGAGTGGGAGCGCCCGGGCCGGCACGCGAATCTTTTCGTCATACTCGGGCAGCGCCCCGACGCGATTGTTGGCGGTGTAGACGAACACCGGGATGCCGCGCTTGCGCCAATGCCGCGCGAACGACTTAACCTCGTGGACGTTGTCGCGGACCTTCACCAATCGCACGAAGATGTCGAGTCCTGGAATGTTCGCCGCGATCACACGTTCTACGCCCGCCATCACGACGTCGTAGCGCAGTCCGACGCGCACGCGCTCGAAGGTGTCGCGGCCGAGCGCGTCGAGGCTGATGTCGAGCAGATCGAGTCCACTGGCAGCAATGCGCGCGACGTTCTCTTCGGTGAGGAGCGCGCCATTGGTGACGAGCTCGACGGCTACACGCCCCTTTGTCGCCGCCTTGAATCGGCCGATGCGCTCGAACAGCTGCTTGTCGAGCATCGGCTCGTTCTGCAGCATCGGGATGAACGTCTTTACCTCGCGATGCTCGGCGATCTCCGCGATGAGCTTGTCGAACAGCTCATCGTCCATGCGGCCGCGCGGGAACGTGTCCTTGAAGAGCGGATACGGACACATGATGCAGGCGGCGTTGCAGGCGTTGATCGTCTGCAGCTGCACGAGCCGCGGAAAGGGCGCCGCGGCCATGTCGTGCTCGGGCGTGTAGAGTCGGTTCGCGGCTCGCAGCTCTCTATAGAAGCGAGCCTGATAGCCGAGCGTGCCGAGCTTTTTGAAATCGCTCATACGAGCGCCGTCTCGTAGTGGACCGGGCGTCCTTCGATGACCGGACCGGCATAGCGTCCGCCCGGCGAGGTGAGCCGGATGTCGACATCCGTCGGCTGGGACCAGAGTCCTTCGAGCGCGGCGAGGAGCGGATCGCGCACATCGAGCGCGATGGTGACGAACGCGAACGCTCGCGAGCGGAGCTCGCGATGCGCCGACAGGGCGAGCGCACGCAGCACGACGGGGTCGTGCGAGGGGACGCAGAGATGCAGCGTTTCGATATGTCGCAGCGCTTCCCCGGCGCCCGGTAAACGTGTCGCGCCGAGCACAGGGGCGGCGAGATTGAAGAGCGCGCGCACGCGCGCCAGCGACGGCGAGTAGCGGAGCACGCGTAGCTGTTTGATCGCGCGCTGGTCCCAGAGGGCGATGAAGCCGGCGAGCCGGCCGTTCCGCGCGTGCGCGAGCCGGTACGACAGACCGGGCACCATCATCCAGCGTGCGATGGACTCTGCATCGAGCGACGGCGCGAGTTGGCGTGCGGGCGCGTTCGCGCGCCAGAGCGCAACCATCTCTTCGACGTCGGTGCCGCTCGCGGGTCTGACGCGAAGCGTCTGGTGCCGCGCACGTACGCCGGGATGCCACAGGAGCGGCAGCGCGTGCGCGCGCACGGTGGCGATGCGATCGAGCACGGGCAGACCGAGGCCGCCGGCCGCCCGACGCTCCATCGCGCGATTGCCGCTGAGCGTAGAGCAGAGAATCGTCCCACGATCGCCGATGTGCTCGCCCGCCACCTCGGCCGCGCGCCGGATCAGCGTGTCGGCGACCCGTCCCTGGCGATGCGCCGGATGCACCTTGAGATCGCCGACGTACGCGATCGGTGTCTCGACGCCATTCAGCCACAGGGTGCGGCCCGAGATGGCGATACAACCGGCGAGTCCGTTCTCACCGTCCACGACTTCGACCGTCGACCACCCGGGCTCCAGCGACGCGAAGGCAAAGAAGTCGGGCCGGCGATCGATGCGAAGCGAGATCGCGCCGTGCATGGGGCACGAATCCGACAGCGCGAGGAGCGCCGCGTTGTCGGTGTCGGTCGCCGATCGTGTCGAGGTGATCGTGATGTTCATCGCAGTGATTCCTTCTGGATCCGGCAGATAGCGATGCGACGCTGTACGCCGCTGCGGTCGCGACGGATGAGCGCGTCGCCCGCTTCGCGATCCTCGATCACGACGTGCCGCCAGCGCTCGGGCACCTCCGTCCATC
Source organism: Gemmatimonadota bacterium (assembly GCA_030948535.1). Taxonomy (GTDB): domain Bacteria; phylum Gemmatimonadota; class Gemmatimonadetes; order Gemmatimonadales; family Gemmatimonadaceae; genus JALZAE01. The sequence continues at coordinate 3,654 of JALZAE010000344.1, forward strand.
CGACGAAATTGCGGAACACGAGTCGTGCGCCGGGCGCGGCGGTTCGCGCGACTTCGGCGAACAGCGAATCGACCGCGGCGTCGTCGAGCCACTCGCCGATGTTCGAGAGAGCGAAGCCATCGATGCTGCCGGCCGGGCGCGCGCGGAGACAATCGGTCATTACGCCATCGACCAAGGTGATGCGATCGCGCGCCCCGCGGACGATCCGCGCGCCCGCTCCGCTGAGATACGGTGGGACGCCGTTCTCGACGTCCATCGGATAGCCGCCGCCGAGGATGTCGTGCACGAAGTAGTTGTCGGCGAGAGGCAGCTCGGTGAGCGTGCGCTCGGCCAGCTCGCGGAAATGCGCGGCGAAGCTGCCGCGCGATGCGTTGCGGAAGAAGCTGGGGTCGTAGGTTCGGCGAATCGCCGCGCGGTTGCAGAGGAGCGCGAACAGCGCGCTCCATCGCCAGCCCCGCCATTCACGCTCGAACAGGGCGCGCTGTTCGCTTACGTCGTCGCATTGCAGCAGTCGGTCCACGCGTCGCCCGCCGATGACGAGATGCCGCAAGGCATAGGCGACGATCGCCAGAAATCGCTCGGTCACTCCGCTCGCGTTCACGCCGCTCGCGATCGCGTCTGGATGGCGATCCCAATAGTCTCTCGCGGCAGGCGAGAGCAGCGGGCGGAGCTCGCCGTACGTGTGAAGCCGGCGCTCCGGCGGCCCCGCGCTGTTGCCCAAGAAAACGATGGCGTCGCGCGCACCGAGCGCGGTGACCGCGGCGAGCTTTAGGTCGACGAGATGATTCTGGGTCGTGTTGAGGTCTATGCACAGGATTTCCGTCGCGCCGGCGGCGAGTAACGACAGCGCCGTGCATCCGCCCGAGGCGACGACGGCAATGCGGTTCGATCCGTCTGGCCGGATCAGCGCCTGGATCTCGAGTCGCGGGTCCTCACGCACCTGCGCGAAGTAGAGGCGGTCGGTGTGCGCGCCGGAAAGCGTGACGCGCGACATCGGCGCGATGTCGCGGTCAGTCGCGACGTGGGCGTCAGGGGCGGCGGTCGCGCTCACGCTGCCCGCTCCCAGCCGTACTCGGCACGGAGCGTCTCATAGATGCAGGCGTCGGCAGCGGCGTAGCGCGCCATCGTATCGCGCACCAGCTCGGGCTTGGTCGCCGCCTCGGCGTCGAGCCAACGCTTCACCCAGGCGAGATGGCCCTTTTCCTCTTCGAGCATGCGCCGGAGCGTCGCTTTGACGGCGTCGTACGTGTTGGGCCGATGCAGGTGCTCTGCGAAGTGGCGGTAGACGCGACGCTCGAACACCTGGGTCAGCGCCAGCACCTCGATCATCGTGATGGGACTGCCGAGCGCCGCTGCGTAGCGCGTCTGATACGTCTCCTTCACGGGCGACGGACGCATGCCGAGGGTGAGCATCGTCTCCGTCCACAATTGGGCATGCCCCATCTCTTCCGCGGCGTGGCGGGTGAGCTCGAGCATGAGCTGCGGGTCGCGCACGCGCCGCGCGAGCTGGCCGAGGATCAATCCTCCGTGGAGCTCCGACGCGCGATAGAAGTTGAGCAGCGCGATCTCCTGCTGATCGGTCATCATGGCGCGCTCCCTGTGCGGGGTTGGTCGAGCGTGTGCTTGAGATGATCCACGAGCCGCACGCCACAGAGCCGCTCGATGCGGCGAGCGAAAGTGCGGATCGCCATCGGGTCGCCCGGCATCGCAACGGGCACTTCACCGACCGCTTCTTCTCCGAAGTGATGAAAGCCGGCGGCGGCGTCGAGCACGGCCGGCACGAGCGACGGATCTTCGGCGATGCGCTTCGCGATCAGATCGGATGCGGACTGCGCGTGCCGCACCTCATCGGCGGCGATGAGCGAGAGCAGGGCGGCGAGCACGGGCTCGCGCGCCCGTTCGGCGAGCCGCCGGAAGAAGAAGGAGGCGAGATGCTCGGAGAGCATGAACTCGACGAGGCGCTCGATGAGCGACGGCTCACTGCCTGGACTCTCGGTCATCGCGGAGCGCCGCGCGCCGACGATGTCGTCATCGGTGATCGCGGGCGTGTGGCCGACGATCTCGAGATACGTGCGCAGCGCGTGAAAGTGCTTGAACCCCTCATACATCTCGAGGGAGAACACCACGCCCGCGTCGACATCGTCCCAGGTGAATCGCAGCAGTCGCTGCAGGTTCACCGGGTGGAACGACTCAATGATCGCGGCGTCGCGGAGCGCGGCGAGGAGGTCGGGCGTCTGCCAGGCGAGGGCTGCGTCGATGCGCGTCCAGCCGATGTCGCGCTCGACGCTCCAGGCCGAGCGGTCGGCGGCGGCGGCGTGCTGCGCGTATCGGCGCGCCACAGGGGTGAAGGTGAACGTCATGGCGCTGCCGTCAGCGCCGCGAGGAGCCAGCGCTCGAGTCCGAACGCGACGCACCCGGTCGCCGCGGGCTCGCCGGATGCGAGACGGATGTCGAACGCTTCGCCGAAGAAGCTCTCGTGATCGTTGAACGACGCCGCCGCGATCGATCGGCCGCCGCCGATGGGCAGCAGCAGCTCGCGCTTGAGGCCTTTCACGCGTTGCAGCAACGCTTTCCCGCGCGCGGTGGGCGCGAAGAAGGGATCGGTCGCCGCGACGATCTCGCCCACGACACCGAAGCGGGCCGCCAGCGCATTCGCGTGCGCGATGCCGCGCGCTAGGAAGCTCTCGACGTGGCGCGGCTCACCGATGCAGATCATCTCGCGCATCGTGAACGCCCATTCGCGCTCGAGGGGGGCGAACCGGCCGCGCTCATGACGCCAGCAGGTGCCCTGCATCGTCACCATTGTGGGCGCCTCGATCGTGCGCCCGGCGAGGCGCGCGTAGGCGTGATAGCACACCGCCGGCGACAGCGCGCCGGCGACAGGCGCCGCGTGACGCGAGGCTTCGGCCGACGGCTCGCTCGATTCGGCGATGCGCTCGAGCGTGCAGGGATCGCCATCGAGATGCGCGAACATCGTCAACCATTGCGGGAACGAGGCGAAGTAGCCGGCGCGCGCGAGGGTTTCGAGCGAGAGCGCGGCCGCGGGTCGCCATTCCCGCCCGCACTCCGCCACGGCACGCTCCGCGATCTCGCGCTCGATCTCGTGCAGCAGTTGGAGCGGCGCGCCGGTGAGGGCCGTCAACCCATCGGCGACTTCCCACAGATCGCCGCGCTCGCGCAAGCAGCGCACGACGTCTTCAGCGACGCGCATTGCCACTCTCGGCGAAAAACGTTTCAGCGATGCGATCGGCGCTGGCGAAATTGTCCATGCGGATGTCGACGTCCGCGATCTGACGTCCCAGCGCGCGCTCGGTCCAGGCGATGAGATCGAGGATGCGGATGGAGTCGATGAGGCGATCCGCGAACAGCGCGGTGTGCGGCTCGATCCGCGTGCCGGGCTTCGCGAAGCGGTGATTGAGCCACTGCGTGAGCTCGTCGGCGATGCTCATTGCGCTCTCCTCGCGATCTCGGTCACAACGGCGGGCCAGAACTGGCGCACCGCCGGCGCGCGAAACCCGAGCCGGCGATCGGCTCCGGTGGTCTCGAATCGCTTGGAGAGCGCGAGCTGGGGCACGAAGCACGACAGCGCGCGCGTGATGCGCTTGAGCGAGGGTGCGGCGACGTCGTCCACGGTGCGCTCGAACAGCTCGTACGTCGCGAGATCGGTCAGGGCCGGACGCTCGATGCGGCGGCGGCGCCAATCGGAATTGGAAGACCAGCTATCGAACGCCAGGTCGAGGAGATCGCCGAGCGAGATGGCACGGTCGCCCGCGCAGAGATGAAAGACGCTCTCCTCCGCCAACGGATCGCGCCGCAGCGCAACGATCGCGGCGGCGACGTACTCGGTGGTGACCAGATCCACCAGCGAATCCGCATCGGCCGGCAGCATCGGCGCCAGTCCGCGATACAGCAGATGTAGCGAGCGATGCACGGCGTTCACCTGCGTGATGCCGCCGGCTCCGGTGTCGCATACGACCGTACTCGGCCGCGCAATGATCCAGGCGAGTCCGCTCTGCTGTACGAGCCGCTCGGCCTCGTACTTCGATTGCTCGTAGGCGTTGACCCAATCGGTGGTGGCGCACGTCGCGCATTCGCGGATGACTCCCGTGCGTCTCCCCGCGACGAAAGCGGTGCTCACGTGAACGAACCGCGCGTCGCGGCCCCAGCTCTCCGCGAGCTCGAGCGCATGGCGGGTTCCCTCGACGTTCACGGCACGCGCACGCGGCAGCGACCGCGAGAACGAAGTATCGGCGGCGAGATGGACCACACTCCTCGCGGTGTGCTCGAGCGTCGCACGCGCGGCCGCATCGATCCCGAGGCCGCGCTGCGTTACGTCTCCGTAGATGGGCGACACTCGCCCGCCAGTCGCGCCGAGGCTGGCGGCGAGCGCATCCCAGCGCGCTGAATCGCGCACGAGGGCGGCGATGCGTACACCGGGCTCGTCGCGCAGCATCCGCGCGATGACGGCGGCGCCGAGCAGTCCCGTCGCTCCGGTGACGAGCACCGTCTCGCGCTGGCCGGCGGTCATCACGCTTCGACCGCCAACGCGGTCCAGTGTGCGCCGTAGCCGTACGAGAAGAGCAGCAGCTTGTCGCCGTGGGCGACCTCACCGCTCGCAAGCGCGTCGGCGAGATTGATGAAGGTGTCGCCGGCAATCGCGTGACCGTCCCGCGCGAGATTGCGCGACCAGCTGCGCGCACTGTCGAGCCCGACGAGGCGCCGAAGAATATCCCAGCTGGCGCAGCTGACGTTGTGCGGAATCACCCAGTCGATGTCGGCGGCCGTCCAGCCCGCGTCCGCGATGGCGCGCTCGATCACATGGCGCGCCGTGGGGAAGTACGACGCGATGATCTCATCGCGCTTGCGCCCCGCGTCCCAGTAGTAGCCCTTCGTCACCTCCGCGCTACCGGCGATCCGGCAACGCTCACCGTCCGCGCGGACGAGCACCGCGCACGCCGCGTCGGAGGTGCAATTGAAGATCTCTTCGCGGCCGTCCAGGCACGGCGCGAAGTCCGCGCAGACGCAGAGCACCGCGTCCATGCCCTCGGCGACGCACATCGCGCGGGCAAGGCGCACCGCGGCGAACAGCGTGGTGCAGCCGAGCTGGTCGAGTGCGACCACGGAGGCGGCGCCGAGGTCGAGCTGGCACTGCAGGCGCGACGCGGGAAAAGTGAATCGATCGATCGAGCGATAGGACAGGTTGCTGTCAAATACGTCGGCGCCGCGCACAAACGCCGCGGTGCCCGGTGCGCCGCCATAGATGAGCATCCCGACGCGGTCGCGCGGTACGTCGCCCCGGTCGAGCAGCTCCGAGGCGGCGCGCAGCCCGAGCTCGAACGGCGTCTCCTCGATGGCGACGTGAACGCGATCGAAGCCGAAGCGCTCGAGCAGCGCGGGATCGCTCGTCAGCTGGCCGGCGGCGGCGAGCTCCCGCACGCTGCGTTGCGCCGCGGGAAATGCGTAGGCGACGCCCGCGATGCAGGGACGTGACATCACGTGCCGCTCCGCATCGCGACGACGGCGGCGATGTAGCCTGGCCATGGCTCAAGCAGCCTGGCGCGCGCCGGTCTGCGCACGCCACGCAGCGCGGTCGCACACAATTCGCCCGCGGAATCGAAGATGAGCTCGAGTGCCGCGAGCGGCGTGTCCCTCGCGCAGCGCAGTGCTTTCCACGCTGCTTCCTTGATCACCCAACGCGTGACGAGCGACGGCGCGCTCGCATCGGCGCGCTCGCGCGGTGAGAGGAAGTAGCGCGCGTGCGCCGGGTCCATCGTCTCAGCAGGCTCGAGATCGACGCCAATCGCGATCGACGAGCGCGATGCCGCCGCGATCGCTCGGCCATCGCGGTGCGAGAGGGAGACGGCCGCCTTCGCCCGGTGAGAGCGGCCGGCGCCATCGCGAACCCAGGGGGAGGGCGGTCCCGCTCGTCGTGGTACGAGAACGACGCGATCGACGCCCACGCCGAGGAGCGCAGCGACGGCGCGCTTGGCTGCTGCCCGCGCGGCCCCGTCTTCAGATTTCCTCGCCGACACCTTCACCCGAATGGACACTTCGATGCTCCCGGTAGCGGACAAGGTGAAGCTAGGGAGCACGAACTTTCGTCGCGTACGTCGGATGACTTAGTCGATGACGTATCGTGCGATGCGAGAATGACGTATCGAGCGCCGCCACTCTTGCGCGCGGGATGGGGCACGCACACAGTCTTTTCGCGCGACCAATCATCAGCCGGGGACTGGATGGAGCTGCAGTCATGTTAGACGCACGTGGCGGCGCCCTGCCCCTCGTTGGGCGCGCCGCCGAGCTCACAACGATGCGCGAGGCGCTTGCAAGCGCCAAAGCGGGCCGTGGCTCGACCGCGATCGTCTACGGCGAGTCGGGCATCGGAAAGACACGTCTCGTCACCGCGTTGGCGGAGGTCGCCGCGCGCGAAGGCTGGAGCGTGTCGCTGGGACGCGCGTATCCGATGGAGGCCGGGGTTCCGTACGCGTGCTTTGCCGACGCGCTGCTTCCCCTGCTCCGCTCGCTCGATGCGGCGTCGCTGGCGACGCTCACGCGTGGCGGCAGCGCGGAGCTTGCCTATCTCTTTCCCGCGGTCGCGAGCGCGGGGGCCGCGTCTGCCGCCGGCGCGGGACCGCGCGGCGCGCTGCGCGATGCACTCACGGACAGTCCGGCCGAGTTCAAGTCGCGCCTCCTGTGGAATTTCGCGCAGTTCCTCGGGCGGTTCGCCGCCAAGCAGCCGATGCTGATCGTGCTCGAGAACCTGCAGTGGGCCGACGCATCATCGCTCGAGCTGCTGCACTTCACGGCGCGCCAGATCGGACGAGAGCGCATCCTGATCCTGTGCACCTACAACGAGACCGAGCGCGACCTCAATCCCGGCCTGAAGACGGTCGAGAGCTCGCTCGTCGCTCAGCGCGCGGCGACGGTCCATCACCTGGAGCCCCTTTCGCCGGCGGCGGTCGATGAGCTTCTCGCCGATGCGTTCGGGGCGCGCGCTGCGGTGCGTCGCGAGTTCGCGGCGCTCCTCTACGGCTGGACTCGCGGCAATCCGTTCTTTATCGAAGAAACCCTAAAGGCGCTCGTCAGCTCTGGCCGGCTCTATCAGCGCAACAGCGAGTGGTTCGGCTGGGAAGTGTCGAACCTCGGACTTCCGCGCTCGATCCGTGACGCGGTCGCGGCGAGACTCGGCCAGCTCTCGGTAGAAGCGCGCGCGCTGGCGGAGCTCATCGCGGTGATCGGAACGCGCGCCGGCTACGGAACGCTGCGCGTGCTCCAGGGTGCCGGCGACGCACTGCTCCTCACGGCGATCGACGAGCTTCGCCGCAACGCGATCGTCATCGAGAGTGAAGAAGAAGGCCAAGCGGTGTACGACTTCACGCATCCGATCGTGCGCGACACGCTCAACGCCGGACTTGGTGTCGCCCGGGCGAAGGTGCTTCACGCCGCGATCGCCGAGGGGCTCGAGAAAGTGTACGGCACGCGCGCTTCCGCCCACGCGGATCAGCTCGCGTACCACTACGCGCGCGCCGACGCGCGACAGCTCGTGCCCAAAGCCGTCACGTATCTCACGACGGCGGGCCGCCAGGCACTGGCGCAGTACGCCAACCGGGAAGCAGCCGACTACCTGACCGCCG
>JALZAE010000387.1 GCA_030948535.1 Gemmatimonadota bacterium
CACCGCGGATCGCTCGTCCAGCACGGCGGCGGCGCTAGCGACCGCCCGCGAAGACGCGATCACCGCAGCCGCCGAGAGCGACGCCGTCGCCGGCGCGAGCGCGGAGCAGGAGCAGGTCGTGCACTCATTGACCGGCGCGGCGAACGAGCTCAGCGCGACAGCCGCCGATCTCGCCGCCGCGGTCGCGGCCATCCGCGCGGCTCGCTAGTCGCGCTTCCCCGTCACCGCGTCTGCGTCTCCGCGACGATTCGCGGCGATCGCGGGATGCGATCCGGACTTCGAGCGCGCCGGATCCCTGAGCGCGGAGATGATGCGCGCGGCCATCGCGTCGAGGTGCGAGCGATCGGGCATCGATGACGCGGCGAAAGGGAGCGGCACGTCGAATCCATCCCCGTTCATGCGTGGGATGAGATGGATGTGAAAGTGGAACACATCCTGGCCCGCCGCCGCGCCGCTCGAGACGATGATGTTCAATCCCTCGGCCTTCGACACGCGCTCGACCACGCTCGACAATCGCTGCGCGACGTCGAAGAGATGCAGCGCCAATTCGGATGGCACGTCGCTGAACTTCGCGACGTGCTGGCGCGGCACCACCAGCACGTGGCCCTGATTGACCGGCTGGATGTCCATGAAGGCCATGGCATCCAAGTCCTCGTAGCACACCGAGACTTCCGCCGCGCCCTGGATGATGTCGCAGAAGATGCAATGACTCTGCGCGCTCCCGCCGTGGCCCTCGCCGCTCGTGGTCATGGCCTTCTCGTCCCCACGCTCCGAATCGGCGGGGCGGATCCCACGACGACAGTGATGGTCGATCCGGTGAACTCGCCGCCGGTGTCCGTCACGGTCACCGTCGTCGTACCCGCCGCGCCGCCCTGCAGGTTGACCGTGAAATCGGTCGAGCCGATGGCATAGATGACGTTGCTCGCCGGAACTGTGACGACCGAGCCGTTGGGCGTCGTGTAGCGCAGCGTCAACGTGTGCGCGACGGGAACGGTGCCATACAGGTGGACGACGACGCTGGCGCCCGGCGCGACGAAGAGCGTGTCGCGATCCCACACGATCTTCTTCGCCGGTGCGCCGAAGTCTTCCAGCACCGAGACGATGTTCGACGTGATCGCCCCTTTCTTCGCCGTGATGTTCGCCGTTGGGTCGGACCTGTCGGCGGCCGCGCTGCCGCGCGATCCGCGAATCTCCGGCTGATTGCCGGTGACGACGCCGTTGGCGTCGATCGGTAGATCGGTAGGGTCGCTCGAGATCCACGTGTCGACGGTAAATGGCGTGCGCAGGTAGAAGCCGTTGGCATCCTTGCCGCGCGCGACCATCTGCAGCTTGCCGCCCGGCGCGATCGCTGGTGGCTGGGTCATGGACTTGATCTCGATCGAGGCAAGCAGCTGCGCCACGGACACCGTCACCGGCGCCGAGCTGACGCCGTCGGCGGTGGCGTTGAGCGTCGTCGATCCATTGCCGGCGCTCGTGACGGTGTTGGTGTTCGTGGTCGAGCCGGTGATCGTCGCCACCGCGGGATTGGCAATCGCCCAGCGGAACGTCGCGCCCGAGACGACAGCACCGCCCGCATCGCGTGCCGTCGCCGTCACGCCGATCGATTGGCCGAGGCGATCGAATGCAATCGGACTCGGCGTCACGGTGACGCTGGCGATGTTGCTGATCACCGTCAGCAGTGCCGTCGCCGAGAGTCCGCCGCTCGACACACGAATCGTGACGGGACCGCCCACGGCATGACCTGTTGCCAACCCGGTGCCGCCCACCGTCGCGATGGCGTCGGCGGTCGACGCCCAGGCAAAGACGAATGGCGCGAGATTCGTAATCGGATTGTTGTTCGCATCGAACGCCGTCAGCGTGAACTGCTGCGTGCCGTTTATCGCGATCGACGCCGCCGGCGGCGCGAGGGTGAGCCGGTTGATTCGCTGCTTGATCAGCACGAGCGCCGAGTCCTTGGTGCCGCCCGCTTCGGTCGCGACGACGTAAGTGGTGCCGTTCGCCACCGCGGTGATGAGCCCGCCGTTCGGCGTCACCGTGACGACGGACGGATTGCGGCTCACCCAGGTGAAGGTGCCGGCGACCGGCGTTGATCCGCTGAACGCCTGGGCCGCGAGCTGATGGCTGTCGCCGAAGGCGCCGATCGAGTCGCGCTGCGGCGTGACCACCGTCGATGTAATGCCGCCGGCGGCGACCGTGATCGTCGTCGAGTCCTTCTTGCCGTTGGCGCTGGTGGCGACGATGAACGCGACACCGGGTGTCGTGCCCGCGGTGACTCGCCCGGTCGCGCTCACCGTGAAGAGAGCGGTGTTGCGCGAAGTCCAATCGGTGATCACCGGAGTGACCGGGGCGCCCGCGGCGTCGGCGCCGGTCGCGCGCATGGCGAATGTGCCGCTTCTCGCGACGGTCGTGTCGCGCGGCGCGATGCGCAGCGTGGCGAGATTGGCGTCAGGACCGACGTAATCGAGCGCGAGCCGTGTCGCGATGGTGAAGACGGAGTACAGCCGGATGCGTGAGTGGCCGCGCAGCAGCGTGTCGCCGCGCGCATTGGTAGCCGTGACGAATAGATCGAAGAACTGCGACGTGCCGACGACGCTCACCGGAAGGGTGATCACCGCACTGTCCGCCACCCAGTCGCCAACGACGACCGCCGAGTCTCCGTACAAGCCGATGGGCCGAAGCAGCAGCCGCGCATGAGTAAGAGCGAGCGGGTTCGGCGCTGCTTGCAGCACACTCGCGGCCGCGACCACGGATAGGCTCGACGTCGCCGCGGGCGAAACGGGCGAGTCATTGATGCAGCTCGCGGGCGCGAGCGACGCGCTACAAATCGCGACGCTAGTGGCGACCCGACGCATCAGCGCGCGCGCTGACCCGGGTGAACGAACGAGGGACATGGTCGGAGCCGCCGGAAGAACGAGGAGTCGCGGCCGAAGGGAGGCAGGACGAATGTTGGGGCAAGAAGGGTCAGTGTCAAGAAAAAAGGGTGCAGGGTGCGGGGATCAGGGTGCGGTTGGAGAATGAGTCGACGGGAACCGTACAACGCACCCTACACCCTGGCCCCGCCCTCAAATTAGATTGCTCCATTGCAGCACTCACCTCGGAGACCCATTTGGCCACGCAGACTCGGGCCGAGCGCAAAGGCGCCGCCGACTTGACGCGGGAACAGCTCCTCGGGGCGTTCCGGACGATCTACATGTCGCGCAAGCTGGACGACAAAGAGATCCAGCTCAAACGGCAGAACAAGATCTTCTTTCAGATCTCGGGCGCCGGGCACGAGGCGGTGCTGACGGCGGCGGCGATGTGCCTCAAGCCGTCGTACGACTGGTTCTTTCCCTACTATCGCGATCGCGCGCTCTGCCTCCAGCTCGGTGTCACGCCGGCGGAGATGCTGTACGAGGCGGTCGGCGCGGCGAAGGATCCGGCGTCGGGCGGACGGCAGATGCCGAGCCACTGGGGCCACAAGGCGTACAACATCGTCAGCTCATCATCGCCGACGGGAACGCAATTCCTCCAGTCGGTGGGCGCGGCCGAGGCTTCGCTCAAAGCGAAGGTGCTCGGCATCGCCGAAGGGTTTCATGATGATGAGGTCGCCTACGTCTCCACCGGCGACGGCACGACGAGCGAGGGCGAGTTCTGGGAGTCACTCAACTCGGCCAGCAATCTCAAGCTGCCGGTCGTCTATCTCGTCGAGGACAACGGCTACGCCATCTCGGTTCCGGTCGAGGTGAACACGGCCGGCGGCTCGATCTCGAAGTTGGTGCGCAGCTTCCCCGATCTGTTGGTGCTCGAGGTCGATGGCTGCGATTTCATCGAGAGCTATCAGTCGATGGCGAAGGCCGTCGACTACGCGAGGATGCGGAAGGGGCCGGCGCTGGTGCACGCGAAGGTCATCCGTCCGTACTCGCACTCGCTCTCCGACGACGAAACGATGTATCGCCCGAGCGCGGAGCGCGACGCCGACGCGCTGCGCGATCCGTTCACGCAGTTCCCGAAGTGGTTGATCGACAACGGCCACGCGACCGAGGACGCCCTGCAGCAGATCCGCGACGCGGTCGACGCCGAGATTCTCGCGGCAACCGACGACGCATTGGAGCAGCCGCAGCCGGGAGCGGACACCGTGATGTACGCCGTCTATTCGCCCGACGTCGATCCGACGAGCGAGCAGTTCGATACCGAGGACGATCCGCAGTTCTCGGGGAACGAGACGACGATGGTCGACCTGCTCAACGCGTGCATGAAGGACGAGATGCGGCGCGATCCGAAGATCGTGATCTTCGGAGAAGATGTCGCCGACGCGTCGCGCGAGGAGAATCTGCCGCAGGTGAAGGGGAAAGGTGGCGTATTCAAGGTGACGTGGGGTCTGCAGAAGGAGTTCGGCGGCGCGCGCGTATACAACTCACCGCTGGCCGAAGCGAACATCGCGGGCCGGGCGATCGGCATGGCGCTGCGCGGATTCAAGCCGGTGGTCGAGATTCAGTTC
>JALZAE010000389.1 GCA_030948535.1 Gemmatimonadota bacterium
ATCCCGGCAATCCGAAGTGGCATACGAAAAACACGCCGAAGGTGCTCGGCGGCGTGACGCCGGCATGTACCGCGCTGGGTTGCCAGCTGTATTCGCTCTTCATCGATGAGGTCGTTCCCGTCAGCTCCCCCGAGGCGGCGGAGTTGACGAAGCTGCTCGAGAACACCTTCCGCATGATCAACATCGCGCTGGTGAATGAGATGGCGGTGATTTGCGACAAGCTGGGCGTGAGCGCGTGGGAAGTGATCGATGCCGCGGCGACAAAGCCCTTTGGCTTCATGAAATTCACCCCCGGTCCTGGACTGGGTGGACATTGCATTCCGCTCGATCCACACTACCTCGCGTGGAAGATGCGCACGCTGCACTACAAGACGCGCATGATCGAGCTCGCGGAAGAGATCAACACATCGATGCCGGTGTTCTGGGTGACAAAGCTGCAAGACGCGCTGAATGAGGCGGGGAAGGCGATCAAGGGATCGACAGTGCTGGTCCTTGGCGTGGCGTACAAGAAAGACATCGACGACCTGCGCGAGTCGCCAGCGCTCGAAATTCTCGACCTGTTGGCGACCAAGGGAGCGCGGACGTCGTTCCACGATTCGTACGTGCGCGAGATTGTCGACGACGGACACACGCCGCTAGGCGCGGTGGGCACGTCGGTCGAATTGACGGATGCTCTGCTCTCGTCGGTCGATGCGGTGATGGTCGTGACCGATCACTCCAATGTCGACTACGCCCGCGTCTGTCGTTGGGCATCGATTGTGATCGACACCCGAAACGCGTGCGGGCTCGATCAGGGCGCGGGCGCGCCGGCCGCGTCCGCGATTGCGGTCTAAGCGCGACTCGATGAGCGTGCAGGTTCCACAGCTTCGCGGCGAGGCGGCGGTCGGCGACGACCCGGAACACGGCGGACGCGAGCTTCCCGTCATCGTCATTGACGGATCCGCGAGCTGGCGTCTATGGTGGTCGGACCTGTTCGTCTATCGCGGTGCGCTGCAGAGCTTGGCGCGGAGGAACGTCCAGTCGCGCTACAAGCAAGCTGCCCTGGGCGTGACGTGGGCGCTGCTGCAACCGGCAATCCAGGTGGGAGTTTTCACGCTGCTCTTTGGAATGCTGGCAAAGATTCCGAGCGACGGGGTGCCGTATCCGCTGTTCGCGCTCGCCGGCTTGCTGCCATGGAACTTGTTCCAGAAAACTACCTCGGATGGCGCGCAGTCGCTCGTCACCTATCAGACGGTGATCAGTAAGCTCTATTTCCCGCGGATCTATCTCGTGCTCGCCTCCGCAGCTTCGGCGCTCGTCGATGCCGCGGTGACGGTGGTCTTTTTCTTGGCCGCGATGCTCTGGTACGGCGTGCATCCCGGCGCGCGGATGCTCTTGGCGATTCCCGCGCTCGGCGGAGTACTGCTGTTCGCGCTCGGCTTCGCCGCCCTGCTAGCTGGAATCAACGCGCGGTGGCGCGACGTCCAGCATACGCTGCCGTTCCTCATGCAGGTCGGTCTATACGTGACGCCCGTGATCTACCGCACGAGCTTCGTGCCGGAGAAGTGGCGCTGGTTGCTCGCGCTCAATCCGTTGACGGCGCTCGTCGAGATCTTCCGCGCGGCCGCACTCGGTCTCGCGATGCCCGATGCGTACACGGTGCTGGCGTCGCTAGGCGTCTCCCTCGTCATGATCGTCACTGGCGTGCTCTATTTTCGCCGAACCGAGGCGACGGTGGTGGACGTCCTGTGAGACGAATGGCGATCCGCGCGGACGGACTGACGAAGCGGTACCGGATTCCCCATCCCGAGGCGCCAAGATGGGCGGAGTACGCCCGGCATCCGCGATCGGCGATGGCTCGTCCGCGCATCCTCGAGGTCAACGCGCTCGACCACATCTCCTTCGAGCTCGAAGAGGGCGAGGTGCTCGGCGTGATCGGCCGCAACGGGGCCGGGAAGAGCACGCTGCTCAAGATCCTGTCGCGCATCACGGCGCCGAGCAGCGGCCGCGCGCTCGTGGCCGGCCGCGTGGCCAGCTTGCTCGAGGTTGGCACGGGGTTTCATCCCGAGCTCACCGGACGCGAAAACGTCTATCTCAACGGCATGCTGCTCGGGATGACGCGAGCTGACGTCGACGCGGTCTTCGACCGTATTTGCGATTTCGCTGGCATCGGCCCTTACATCAGCGTCCCGATCAAGCGGTACTCGAGCGGGATGCAGCTGCGCCTCGCCTTCGCCGTCGCGGCGCACCTTGCGGCCGACACGATGATTATCGACGAGGTGCTCGCCGTAGGCGACGCCGAGTTCCAGCGCAAATGTATCGGCGCGATGCGCGACGCCGGCAGCCATGGGCGCACGACGCTTTTCGTTAGCCACAACATGTCGGCGATCGAGTCAATGTGTACGCAGGTGATGTGGCTCGACCGCGGCCGGGTGCGCGCCGCCGGCGCGCCCGATGCAGTAATCCGTGAGTATCTGGCTGCCGGCTTCGGCGAGACGGAAGGAATTGGTGCACACGTCGAGCTGACGAACGTTTCACGGCGCGGTTGGACGATGGGAATGGCGCGACTGCACTCGCTGACCTTTGAGCGCGATGTTCTCGCGGCCACCCGACCTCCGTGGCGCGTCGCCTTCGGCGAAGCGTTCGATCTCTCCATCGACTTCTCGCTCGAGCGCGCTATGCCGGACGTAACGGTATGGATCTGCATCCACAACGACCGAGGCGAGGACATACTGACCAGCCACAGCGCGGACGCGAGCGTGCCATTTCCATCGGACGCGACAAGGTTGATGGCGCGTGTTCACATTGAGCAGCCGTGGTTGCTCCCGGGCACATACTATGTCGAGACCGCGGTGCAGTCCGGGCAGCAGCTGCTCGACTGCGTTCGCGAGTCCGCCGTGCTGATCGTCGAGGAGCAGTCGGCTCCGCGCGCGCCGGAACTGGGTCTGAAGAAGGGTGCCGTGGCGCCCGTGTGGCAGTGGACGTTGACGCCGGAACGCCCGTGACGACCACCAATGCCGCGATCGAGGACCGGCCGAGGGAGGCGGCGAT
>JALZAE010000410.1 GCA_030948535.1 Gemmatimonadota bacterium
GCTCACGCGCGTCGAGCTGGCGCAGTTGTCGAAGGCCGCGGGTGCCGCGCTCGCCCGGCGCATCACGCCGGTGGGGACGAGCTACGACGGCGATGTCGTCTTCGCCGTCGGTCCGACGACGGGAACAGCCGCGCCGCTGCTACAGGTGGAAGCGCTCGCCGTCCGCGCGCTGGAGATGGCGATCGAGCGGGCGGTGCGCACGGCGCGCGGCCGAGACGGCATCCCCGGTCTCGCCGATACGTGACGCCGTTGCGCGAGCAATTTCACGTCTCGTCAGCGGTCGCGCCGATGTGCGCCGAGCCGAAAGCGGGGAGCGAGCAGATCTCGCAGGCGGTGTACGGTCATGCCGTCACCATCCTCGGAGAGCGCGCGCCGTGGCTCAGGGTGCGCACCGCCGACGACTACCACGGCTGGATGCACCGCGGATTTCTTCGCTCGGATCTTTCGCCGCGCAGAAATACGCGGGTCGCGTTGGGATGCGTGGTGCGTGAAGATTCGGGGCGGCGGCTGTCCGTCCCGCTCGGCGCGCTCCTGACCGAGGAGCAGACAGTCGAGAGTGGCGAAGCGCTGTCGCTAGCCGAGCTGGCCACGCGTTTTCCGCGCGCAGCGCAAGCGATCGTCGCATCGGCGTGCGAGCGCTACGAGGGTACGCGGTACGAATGGGGCGGCGTCACGCCGTGGGGCGCGGACTGCTCGGGAATGGTGCAGACGATGTTCGGCCTTCACGGCTGCCCGCTCCCGCGGGACTCGAGTCAGCAGGCGGAGCGTGGCGTCGATGCGGGGCGCGATCCACTGGTGCTGCGCGCGGCCGACCTTCTCTTTTTCTCCGATCGAGATGACGCACGCATCACCCATGTCGCCATCGCGCTCGGAGTTGGGCGCGCGGTGCATCTGGCGCTCGGCCGCGGCGGCTACGCGATCGAAGATTTGAACGATGTGAGCGACGCCTACGTCGTGGCGTTGGTGAAGCGATTCAGATTCGCGCGGCGCCTGCTCGGCGAGTGATCAGCTCATCATCGAGCCGGACGCCGGCGTCATGGGACTCACCATGTCGGCGGTGCGCACGTAGAGCGGAATTTTCGCGTGCGTCACGTTGTTGAGTCCGATCTCCATCGAGTAGCCGCCGACGACATCGAGCGGAAGATCGATCGCCGCGATGAGCGGCAGATCCATCTCGCCCACGCCCGACGGTGGCGCACCGACGTTGAGCTCGCCGACCGAAGACCACAGCTCCTGCCCGTTCGGGCTGAGCCAGCGCAACCCCATCGTATGCGTGCCGATGTCCGCGTGCGAGCCCTTCAGTCGCACGACCATGTATGCGCGCGCGTGCACGGCGGGCAGCGCGCTCACCTGCAGCGCGTCGAACACGCCGAGGATGTTGAGCTTCCCTTCCTGTGACAGATTCGCCGCATCGGCGAAAAGGGCGAAGGAGACTTGCATGCCGCAAAGTAGCGGCGATGGGGGCGCGGTGCTCGGTCTTCGATTGGCCATTCGCTAGCTTTCGCGGACCTCTATGAGCGCAATCACACCGAGCACCGACACGCCCGACACGGCGCACCGATTCACGGGTACGGATGTGCTGCTCATCATCATGGCGGTGATCTGGGGTGTGAACGTGCCGGTGGTGAAGTCCGTCACGGCCGTGCTCGATCCACTGGCGTACAATGCCGTGCGCGTGACGCTCGCCGCCGTGGCGATGCTCGTGATCGCCTGGGCGACCGCGGCGCCGGGCGAAGGATTCAGCCGGTTGAGCCGGCGCGATGCGTTGACGCTCGTCGGGCTCGGCGTGATCGGCAACGGGCTCTATCAACTGGGCTTCGTCGAAGGCGTGGCGCGGGCGAAGGCCGGCGACGCGGCGCTCGTGCTCGCCGCGTCTCCCGCGATGATCGCGCTGATCGGCCGCGGACTCGGCGTCGAGCGCGTCAGCATGCGCGGCTATTTCGGGATCGCTCTGTCGATCGCGGGCATCGCGCTCGTCGTGATCGGTACGGCCGGTGCTGTCGGCGGCTCGACGCTGCTCGGCGCCGCGATGATTCTCGCGGGATCGCTGTGCTGGGCGATTTTCTCGGTGCTGATCACACCATATGCGAATCGCATCGATGCGCTGCGAGTGGGGGCGCTGACGATGGGCGGCGGCGCCGTCGCGCTCGTGCTGGTGTCGATTCCGCAGCTGGCGCGGATGCCGTGGCGCGGTATCACCGTCGTGACATGGGGCGCGATCCTGTACAGCGGAATCGGCTCGCTCGTGATCGCCTATCTCTTCTGGCAGCGCGGGGTGCGCGTGCTCGGGCCGACGCGGACGGCGATGTACTCGAATCTCCAACCGGGCGTCGCGTTGATCGCCGCCTGGCTGGCACTCGGCGAAGTGCCAACGGCCTGGCAGGGCGTAGGCGCGGCGACCATCATCGCCGGCGTCGTCATGACGCGCGCCTGACTCTTGCCGATTTCATCGTGAAGCTCGTGCTCCTCGACATCGACGGCACCATTCTGTGGACCGATGGCGCGGGCCGTCGCGCCATGGAATCCGCACTCACCGGCGTGTTCGGCTCGCCGGGCGCTCCTTCATACCGGTACGATGGAAAGACGGACGGTCAGATCGTGCGCGAGCTGATGACGCAGGCTGGACATTCGACCGAGGACGTCGAGCGGGCGATTCCCGATGTGATGCAGCGCTACCTCGGGATGCTGGAGAGCGAGCTGACCACGGGCACGCGCCGCGTGCACGTCTTTCCGGGTGTGCTCGAGCTGATCGATGCGGTCGACGCGCACGAGGGAATGCTGCTCGGATTGCTCACGGGCAATTTGCGCGAGGGCGCATCGCTCAAGCTTCGGGCGGCGGGGATCGATCCCGATCGCTTCGTGGTCGGCGCGTTCGGATCGGATCACCATCTGCGGCCGGAGCTTCCGGGTATCGCGCGCGTGCGCGCCTGCGAGCTGCTCGGCCGCGACGTCGCGGGAGATCGTGTCGTCGTCATCGGCGACACACCGGCGGACATCGCCTGCGGTCGCGCGATCGGGGCGCGCGCGATCGGCGTCGCGACGGGCCACTACTCTGTCGAAGACCTGTCGGTGCACGGCGCCGCGGCCGTGTTCGCCGATCTGACCGATACCGACGCGGTCATGCGCGCGATCCTCGATGCGTGAGCTCGAGCTCAAGGCGCGCGTCGAGGACTGGGACGGCTGCATCGGCAGGCTCGAGCGCGCGCGCGCCGTGCG
>JALZAE010000429.1 GCA_030948535.1 Gemmatimonadota bacterium
CGCCTGACCGGAGCTCTCCCGTGTCCCTCCTCGATGGGCTCCGGCATCAACTGCGCGTTCTGCTTCGCGGCAGGTCGTACGACCGCGAGCTGGACGAGGAGCTCGAGTTCCATCTCTCGCTCGATGAGATGCAGGCGGGGCATCGCGGGCTCTCCAGCGATGACGCCCGCTTCTTCGCGCGCCGCCGATTCGGGAACGTGACGTACCTCAAAGAGGAGACGCGACGCATGGCTGGATTCTCGCTGATCGATGCGGCTCGCCAGGACCTGCGCTTCGCCATTCGCACGCTGCGGCGCGCACCCGGATTCACCCTCACGGCGGTGCTCACGCTCGCCATCGGCATCGGCGCCGTTACGGCAATTTTCAGCGCGGTGAACACGCTGCTGCTGCGGCCGCTGCCCTTTCGCGAGCCCGATCGCTTGATGCAGCTCAGCCTCATCACGCCCGCGGCCGAGGGCCGCCCGTCGCGTGACGACATGGTGTGGTCCTTCCCGAAGTTCGTCGCCTTCCGCGATGAGCAAAAGGTGTTCGAGGATCTCGGCCTCTACGAGCCGATGCAATCGAGTCTCACGGGCGACGGCGACGCCGAGCGCATACTCGGCGAGTTGATTGGCGGCCGGTACCTACCGACCCTGGGCGTCGTTCCGGTGATCGGGCGCGGGATTCTGCCCGAGGAGGACCAGCATCCCGACTCGCGCTTGGTCGTGCTCCTCGGCGATGCACTCTGGAAGCGGCGATTCAGCGCCGATCCCGCCGTGCTCGGACGCGCGATCACGCTCGATGGAAAACCCTTCACCGTCATCGGTGTGCTCCCGCCGGGCTTCAAGGGACTGACCGGGAAGGCCGAGATCATGGTGCCCGTCATGACCCGCGATGCGGCGAGCCTCGGAGAGAAATGGAGTCACGAGTTCGATCTCGTCGGCCGTCTGCGACCGGGCGTCACGCCGGAGGCCGCGATACGTGCGATGACTGTGCTCGGCGCTCGCATCGACGCGATTTTCCCCGGCCGCGTCGGCGGAAAGTGGAGCGCCGCCGCGCGCGAGCTGAACGGTATTCGGGTTGATCCGCTCGTGCGCCGTTCGCTCCTCGTCCTGCTTGGCGCGGTCGCCTGCGTGCTGCTCATCGCCTGCGCGAACATCGCCAACCTCCTGCTCGGGCGGGCGACGTCGCGTCGCCGCGAAATCGGGGTACGCCTCGCCATCGGCGCCGGCCGCTGGCGGCTCGTTCGGCAGATGCTCACCGAGAGCCTGCTCCTTTCGCTGCTCGGGGCCGCGGCGAGCGTCGTCGTCGCGCTAGGCGTCGTCAAGCTGCTGGCCTCCGTGAATCCGGCGCAGACGCTGCGCGCCCAGCAGCTCGGCGGACTGGGCGCGGTGGTCTTCTCGTCGGTGCGGCTCGATCTGCCGGCGATGCTGTTCGCGGCGGTGCTTGCCGTCGTCACCGGGTTGCTGTTCGGTCTCGCGCCCGCGCTGCAGGCGACGCGTCCCTCGCTTACGGCGTCGCTCGCCGGCGATCGGGAGCGGCCGCGCGCCGCGATGCTGCGTCGCTTCGCGAGCCGCAACGTGCTGGTGATCGCGGAGATTGCTGTGGCGATCGTGCTACTCGCCGGCTCGGGACTGCTGCTCCGCAGTCTCGGCAGGCTTCTCGCGGTGGATCCCGGCTTCGACTCGAGCAACGTGCTCACGCTACGCATCACCGTCGCCGGACCTGGCGTGGCGCGCGACTCGCTACCCGCGTTCTACGACTTGCTCCTCAGCCATATCGGCGCGCTGCCTGGCGTCAGCGACGTGGCGCTGGGCAACTGTCCGCCGCTGAACGGTGGATGCAACGGGACGGAGATCACCTTCCTCGACCGGCCGGCGGCGCCGCCAGGCACGTCGCCGGATGTTGGGATAAACTGGGTCAGTCCGGGGTGGTTCGGCGCGCTGCGCGTGCCGCTCAAGCGCGGCCGTCACTTGACGCCGGCGGACCGGATCGGCGCACCGAAGGTGGTGGTGATGAGCGAGGCCGCCGCGCGTAAATTCTGGCCGAATGAAGATCCGATCGGCAAACGCGTCGGACTCGGACAGGGCGGATTCAACGACGGTGCGACCGTGGTCGGCATAGTCGGCGACGTGCGATTCGGGACGATCGACTCGATGCCGAAGCCGGAGGCGTACGTGTCGCTCTACCAATCGCCGCGGCGCGCGCAGGGGATGATGATCTACGTGCGCAGCCTCGGCGAAACGGAGGCGCTTTCCTCGTCCGCGCGTCGTGTCATTCGCGAGGTCGCGCCCGGAATGCCCATCTACGATGTGCTGACGTTACGCGCGCGCGTCGCCGAGGCGATGGCGCAGGCGCGGTTCAGCGCTATCTTGCTGGCGCTGTTCGCCGGCGTCGCGCTGGTGCTGGCCGCGGTCGGGATCTACGGCGTCATGTCGTTCTCGGTCGCGCAGCGCACGAGAGAGATCGGCATTCGCATGGCGCTCGGTGCGCAGCGGCGGAGCGTGCTGCGGCTGGTGGTCGGGCAGGGCATTGGACTGGCGAGTGCCGGGGTGATCGTCGGGATGGCGGCGGCGTTCGCCGCGACGCGAATCCTGCGCTCGCTCTTGTTCGACGTCGCGCCGTCCGATCCACTGACTTTCGTGTCGATCATCGCTCTGCTGCTGGCCGCGGCGTTGCTCGCGAGCTGGCTACCCGCGAGACGCGCGACGAGAGTCGACCCGACGGAGGCGCTGCGCGGGGGTTGAAGCCCGGGCACAGCGGACTTGACCGCGAGTGCCGTTGGCTCGTCCATCTGGCATGGCCTCCAAGTCCTCCCCGCCCGCTGCCGCTGCCGCTACCACGCCCCCTGCCAAGCTGTGCCCCGTGTGCGACCGGCCGATGACGCGGGGCACCATGCTCATGAAGACCGAGCAGGGGATCACCCACGCGAGCTGCGCTCTCGCCTTGTCGTGGGAGAATGTGAACGACCTCAACCGCGCCTCCGAGCTCTTCATGCGCCGTGGCCAAGTCGGCAAGGACGCGGCGAAACGACTCGATGCGCTCGCGGCGACGATCTCGAATTTGTTGTTGAGGGCGTGACCAGCAGGGGTTCTGGGTTGGGGGCTGGGGCCGGGACGCGGAGCTTCCATCCAATCAATTCAAAGCTGTCGAATTGTCTGCGGTCACCTGCGGAGATCTGCGGCAATAGGGCCTCCCGACATTGATACGCCGCCTCGAAGAGTGCGCGCATTTTTTGCTTATATGCGGCCCGCACAATTCAACGCCGTGAGGATACCATGAAGCTCACCATCGCGATTTCCGCGGCCGCAGTTGGCGCGGCGCTTCTCTTTGGACCATCGACGAGCCAGGCGCAAGACACCACCAAGGCGCCACCATCGAGCGCGCAGTCCAAGGGCAGCAAGGTCGGCAAGGCATTGGACAAGGCCGGCTCGGACACGAAGCATGAAACCAAGCGCACCGGTAAGCACATCGGCACCGCCCTGCACAAAACCGGTAAGGCGATCCAGAAAGCCGGCCACGACGTGAAGGCCGAGACCCAGCGTGATGTCAAGAAGCTCACGCCGAAGAAGGATACAACAAGGACGCCCTGAACGAGCCCAAGACGAACTCGGGGGGCGAGATCCGTTGCGATCTCGCCCCCCGTTTTTGTTTTGTCGAGTTGAAGCCGGCCTACGTCGTCTCTGGAATTGCCGTGGGCGCCACGTCTTCGATGATCGCTCCACGGCTCGCGGCCCAGCCGCGGATGCCGGCGACGAGGAGCCAGCTGTACGCCGCGAGGAGTACGCCCGCCGCGCCGAACATGAGGGCGAGCTTCCAGCCCGGTGTCGTCCGCCACTCGTCCAGCAGTACCGACGCCCAGACACCCATGGTAAACCACATCATCCCGTTGATGATGATCCTGCTCCAGGGGAACGGGAGAGACATGAGATCCTCTAGGCGACGTCGCCGAATGTGTCGTGCGGGAAGGGTCGAGCGGGGAGGGGTGGAGCAGACCTACATAATGGGATGGTCGGGCTAACTCGAACAGAGCTTTAATGTTTGCGCTCCGCGGACTGAGCGCACCTGGCAGTGCAGCCAATTAGCCCCGAATCCCCTGCTGTTGCTCCTTGTGCTTCATGTACCGCCGGAAGCCGTCGAGGCGCGATTCGCCGTCGGGCATACCCTGTACGACGCGCTCGAGCTGCTCGAGGTAATGCGGCGTGCGGGCAA
>JALZAE010000431.1 GCA_030948535.1 Gemmatimonadota bacterium
TGTTCTCTGCCCACGCGAATCCGCCTCCGCGGTCCGTGATGCAGAAGCCCGCGTTGGGATTCGCGATGATATTCGCCCACGGCGCCGGCGGCAGCGTCGCGCCCGCGACCCGCATCTCGTAGTTCCCGCTGTCGGTGAGCCGGCCGAAGCCGTTGCCCTCGAGCGCGTCCGGCCGCGCCGGCGTCGCCAGCGAGCTCGCGGGCTCGGCGCTCGGCGGCCGCCGACCGACGGCGCTCGCTACGGTACCCACCGCGCTGCTCACGGCGTTGCTGATCGACTTGCCCACCGCACTACCCACGACGCTATTCACCGCGCTGCTCACGACATTGGTCACCGCGTTGGGCACGGCATTGCTCACCGCATTGCTCACGGCATTGCTCGCGTTGCTGAGCGCGTTGCTCACCGCGTTGCTCACCGCGTTGCTTGCCCCGCCGGTCGCGACGTCGGCTGTTGTCGTGCGCGCGGCGGGGAGCAGCTGAATGCGCTGATCGTCCGTCGAAGACGAGTCTGACCCGTTGCGCGGACCGCGCGCCGCCACTCGATCGTCGACGCTCACCAGGTCCGCCTCGACAATGTTGCCGATGCCCACTCCGTCGCACGCCACGTTCAGACGCGCCGTGGCGCGCAGAAGAGTGATGTCCTCTGGTGGAATGAGCTCCGCGCGCCGAATGAACACGCCGCCCGGCCTGTCGAGCAGACTCCCCTCGCTGGACGCGATGACCATCGCGACGATCTGATCGTGAAGCTCCTGCAAATACGTCGCGCCCTTGGCGTTGAGAATGATGAGGTCCGACTGCACGCCTTTCACGCGCCAGTACCGATGCGCGATGAGCAGTTGCCGGACGCTCGGCAATCCGCCGGCATCGTCGATCGTCGCCAACACGATCGGCCAATCGCCGGAGATGCCGTGCGCCCAGAGCGCGCGCTGCCCGCGCCGGTTCTCGGCGCGCTCGCTCGCCGAGGCACGGAGCTCTTCGTTCGGATAGAGCAGCGCGCCGGCAAGCTCCTGAAAGAGGGCGGCGTCCGTGGGGGCGAGGGCGAGATCGCGCAGCTCGACCTGCGCCTCCGTCCTGGCCAGCGCAAGCGCGCGAGTGGCGGCGCGCAAGTCCCGATACCGGTCGGCGTGCTCCAGCGCGACCTCGCGCTCGTCGGCGACAATCGTGCTGAACGCTACCGTCGCCGAGCGATTGGCCGGAAGCTTCACGCGGACGCGAAGCGAAGCGATCGGATCGAGCACGGCGCCGACAGTTCCGGAGAGCGTCACGCCATCATCGAGCGCGGCGGGCGCGCGAGTAGTGCGGCCGCGGCCGATGAACTGGGCGCGGTCCGTTTCACACGTCACCACGCCGACCCGCTCGACGCCCGCGGCAACGACGTGGGCGCACCACGGGCGGCGCTCCGTGGCCGAGCGCGGACGACGACTCGCGAGTACCGCCGAGGCGGCGGGAATCCACTCAGTCTCGACGAACAGATTTTGGAACGCGGGATGCGCGCGGTCCGCGTCGGGACTGGTAAGCACCATTTCGCCGTAGCTCGTGAGCTCGATCTCGCGCGCCATGCGCGACCGGTTGGTCAGCATAACGACCCGCACCTCGGTGCGTTCGCGTGGCACGACCACGATCTCGGTGCGCATGTCGATGTCGTGGTCGCGCCGCTGGAACACCGCGCTGCTGATTCCGAAGGCGGCGCGATAGAGGTCGGCCGGCGCACCCGTCGGCTGGTGCGTGGCCGACCACACGTTGCCGCTGGCGAGATCCTTTACGTAGATCCACTGGCCGGTGTCGTCGCGCGTGGCGTCGGCGCGCCAGCGCGTCACGGCCATCTCGTTCGAGCGGCTATACCCGCTGCCCGCGTTCGTCAGGAGCACGCAGTACGGTTGTCCGCCGAGGAGCGCCAAGCGTGGCTCCGCGGTCGCGGCGGTGACGAACTCGCGCACCACTGGCCGTGCCCGCGCCGGTCCACGCACGGCGGGCTCTGGCAGGTCGGATTGCGGAGGTTGCGGCACGTATCGCCGAGGCACGCGCTCGTCGAGGAGCAGCGACGCGCCCCGCGCGACGGGGTCCGTCATGAAGCGTCGCTGCCAAACACCTTCACCGCCAACGACGTCGAGCGCGTTGTGCATCGCGACCAGACTCATCCCCACATGGTGCGCCATCGACGCGTAGACGATGGCCGCGCGTTCTCCCTGTTCAGGGCGTGAATAGTCGATCGCGTCCCAGAAGCCGTTCGCACCGAGAGTCTTCAGATCCTCCATCGCGGCGAGATTTCGCAGGGCGGCGCGCGGATTCACCTGCAGTGCCAGAGCGGAGGCGTACGGGGCGATGACCAGATCGTCCGCCAGGCCGCGCTTGAGCGCGAGATCCGGCACGCCGAACGCGCGGTACTGATACGTCCCGTGGCGATCGCGCAGATTGTACGCGGACTCGGACACGCCCCAGGGCACACCCCGCGTGTGGCCATAGGCGATCTGCCGGCGTACGGCGGCGTGATGCGTCTGATCGAGCAGCGAGAAGGGACGCGACGGCAGCACCAGCAGCGGCATCAGGTATTCGAACATGCTGCCGCTCCACGACACGAGCGCCGTTGCGCCGGCTTCGGTCGTCAGCGCGCGGCCGAGCCGGAACCAGTGCTCCGCGGGAACGTCGCCCTTCGCCACCGCGACGAAGCTCGCCAGCCGGGCCTCCGACGCGAGCAAGTCGTACGACGACGCGTCGAGCCGATGCGCGTTCTCGTCGTAGCCGATCGAGAAGAGTTTGCGCGCGTCGTCGTAGAGCATGCGGAAATCCATCTCGAGCGCCACGGCTCGGGCGCGCTCGGCGAGCGCGGTGAGCCGTACGGCCTCGGTGGATTCTTTCGCGTCGAACGCGGCGGCCGCAGCGAATTCAACGCATGCCGCGCCCAGTGCGATCAGATGACCGGCCAGGTTCCCGGAGTCGACGGTCGAGACGTACGGCGGGTCGAGCACCCGCAAGTCGTCGAGGTCATACCAATTGTAGAAATGCCCGCGCACGCGTCGCATACGGGCGAGCGTGTCCATGGCGCGCTCGAGGCGCTGCAGCATTTCCGTACGCGAGAGAAAGCCGAGGTCATGCGCCGCCGCCGTCGATAGGAGCTGCAGCCCGATGTTGGTCGGCGATGTTCGCTTGGCCACGATCGGCTGCGGCCGCTCCTGAAAATTGTCCGGGGCGAGCCACTGGGTGTCGGCGCCGACGAAGCGGTCGAAGTACCGCCAGTGCAGCTCGGCGTACCGCATGGCGGCCGCGCGCTCCGCGCCCGCGAGCGTGAGCTCGCTCCGGATGACCGGCGCGCTGATCGCCGCGGCGATCTGCGGCGCGAAGATCCACGCCGCCACGAGCGGGATGATCGCCAAGAGCGACGACGCATCTCCGCTTCGAAGGTGTGCCGAGATTCCAAGGAACCCTGCCACGCCGGCGAGGGCGGCTGCGGGCGCCATGGCCGCCCACGCGGCGCGCGCCCCACCGAAGGTCGCGAGCTCGGTCTGCGACGCCGTCTGCCACTCGAGAAGATGGCGGCGTGTGACGAACAGCCGCGTCAGCGTGCGCGCGATCGCATCCGCCGCGATGAGCGCCTGATGGGGCAGGAAGACGATAGCGAGACCGATCTGCTCGAGAGCGATCACCGCATCGTTGGCGACCGCGCGATAGTACGGCAGCCAGGACTGGGCGCGCGGCGGGCGCAACGCCGCGACACCGAGCGCGGCGAGCCACGGCGCGGCGAGTGACGCAAGCGCCGCGAAGGTGAACGTGAGGGCCGAACCAGGAAGAATCGTCCATCCCGCCACGATCCAGGCGAGCAGCGCGATTGGTGAAAGGCTCCGGCGCATGTTGTCGACGATCTTCCACCGCGACACCACCGCGAGCGGATTGCTCGTCTGGCCCGTGACGCCCGGAATGCGCGCGCGCAAATACGGGAGCAGCTGCCAATCGCCGCGAATCCACCGGTGCTGGCGCCGGCTCGCCACGAGGTAGCGCGACGGATAGTCGTCGAACACTTCCACGTCGGTGACCAGACCCGCGCGGGCGAATGCGCCTTCGATCAGGTCGTGGCTCAGCAGCGCGTTGTCGGGAAAGCGGCCCGCGGTCGATCGCTCGAAGGCCCGCACGTCGTAAATCCCCTTGCCGGTGAACGTCCCTTCGGCGAAGAGATCCTGGTACACGTCGGAGACGGCGGTCGTGTACGGATCGACGCCGGGATGTCCCGCGAAAATCGCGGCGAAGCGCGATTGGTTCGCGCTCTCGAGTGACACGCTCACCCGCGGCTGCAGAATGCCGTAGCCGCGCGACACCCTGCCTCCGCTGACGTCGAGCTCGGGTCGATTCAGCGGATGCGCCATCGTGCCGATGAGCGCCGCGGCGGCGCCGCGTGGCAGGACGGTGTCCGCATCGAGCGTGATGACGAATCGCGCCGCGGCGAGCCACTCGGCGTCGCCCTCAATGGCGGAGAAGGCCTCTCGCGCCACGCCGAGGATGTACGCGTTGAAATCGCTCAACTTGCCGCGCTTCCGTTCCCAACCCATCCAGCTGTTCTCCGCGGCGTTCCAACGCCGCGGCCGGTGGAAGTAGTAGAAGGGCGCACCGCCGGACTCATCGGCTCCGTAGCGCGCGTTGAGGGCGCGAACGCTTTCGACGCCCGCGCTGACGATCGCCTCGTCGCCGTCCATCGTCTCGCCATCGGCATCGGGGAAGTCGGCTAGGATCGCGAAGCGAATCTCTCGATCGCGATTGGCGAGGTACTGCGCCTCCATGCGGTCGATCGCACTGCGAACGGCGTCGGCGCTCTCCACGAGCAGCGGAACGACCACCACGGTGCGGTCGCCCGCGACCACACCCCGCGTGTAGTCCATGCGCGACAGGCGTGCCGGTGGTGCGAGCAGCATCACGAGCTGGTTGATCAAGGCGATGCCTGCCTCGCTCGCTGGGATGCACACGAGCGCGACGGTGAGTGCGACCGCCAACGCGCTCGCGCTCTCGCTGAGCGGCGTGATCAGGAGGAGCGTCGCGGCCGCGGTCGCCGCGATGAGCGACCCGAAGTATGAGCGGCTCGGATGCCGCCTTACCGCCCGCCACACGCGCTCGGCGAACGATGCACGGTAGCCGAGCGATCGCTCGAACGCGCGGCGGCCATCGTCGAACAAATGGTAGCCGACATGCGACCTACGCGAATCCTGGTCGCGAGCGCCTTCCGCGGCGGCAATCGCGAGCGCGGCGACCTCTGGCTCCTCCCGGCGCGTGCGCCGCGCGAGTTGTTCGACAACGTGGCGATAGCGGTCGCGCGTCTCGAACGTCATCTCGCCGTAGCAGTGCGTCGGATCGGACCGCAGTACGGCTTCGGTGGCGCTGAGCGATTCCACGAGTGCGCCCCAATCCAGCCGCGCGATGGCGCGCAGGCTCGTGATGCTGTTGGCCATCACGAGATTCGTGAGCGAGAGGCGTTGCATCGAGCGCTGCGCGGCCACTTCCACACTCATGGCTTCTTCGGCAACCCACTGCTCGAGCCAGAGGAGCGGAGTGAAATCCGCGCGCACCGCGCGCAGCTGCTGGAAGAATCGTGTGATGAACGCGGGCGTCATCTCGTGGGGCGAGTTGACGAACGCCCCGAGCTCACGCGCCAGGTCGCCATCTCCGAGCGTGCCCGGTGCGTCGCCGGGCAAGGCAGCCGCCGATCGAAAGCGCGTCGCCCACGAATCGGCGCGTTCGGCATCGGCAGCATCGCACGTCGTCCGCTCTGCCATGCGTCGGATGTTCTCGAGCAACGCTATGCGCAGCATCGCGGGCCATGCCCACAACTCGCCGATCGTGAGCGGAAGGACCTGCTGATACTCGCGCAGGACGAGATCGATGTTCTGCCGATCGATGTTGCCGTCGCTATGCGCGACGAGCTCGGTGGCAAGCTCATACACCCGCGGGTACGTGGCCAGCGGACCCACCACGAGCTTCGGCAGCTCGCGATAGTACGCCGCTGGCATCCCCGCGCGAATCTCCTGCACCTGTTCGACGATGACGAAGAAATTGTCCAGCAGCCAGGCGCCGGCCGGACTGATGTCGATTCCCTTGTGCATCGCCGCGAGCAGCGATTGGCGATCGCGGCTCAGTACGCGCTGGGTGTCGTCGAGCCGCGCGAGGAGAGGACTTCGGCCGACGCGGCCGAAG
>JALZAE010000453.1 GCA_030948535.1 Gemmatimonadota bacterium
TCGGCGCCGTCCCGGCTGTGCGGATGGCGTACTCGATCAACTCGCGCGGGACCGGATCGCGCGCGAAGTGCCGCGTCGTGCGCCGCCGCTGCATCTGCTCGTGGAAGATGCGCGCACGCGCGAGCGAATCCTCAAGACTCAGCCGCGTGAAGCGCAGCGGCACGAACGGGGTATCGGGCGCCGCTGGCCCGACCGTCTCATTCACGCTCACGGGCGGTCGTCGGCGCCGGGCGCGCCGTCGCGCAGAATGTCGAAAGCGAATCTCGGCGGAGCGTAGCCGCGCGGTCGGAGTCCCTCGGGAATCGCGATGGCGTTTCCGTCGCGCAACGCGCTGTAGTGCGGCGACATGATCTCCACCCCCGCGTCGTTGAACGCATCCTGAATGTTCGCGTGCAACGCCGAGTAGGTCGCCGCCATCACGTCGGCGCGCGCGGTGTGGGCGTTCAGCTCGTAGCTCACGTAAAAATCGCCGAGACTCGTTTGCAGCACGAAAGGCGGTGGGTCAGCGAGCACGTGCTCGGTGCGGCCCGCGGCGGCGACGAGCAGGCCGTGCACCGTGCGCCACGGCGCATCGTAGCCGATCGTCACGGTGGTGTGGAGCACGAGCCCGCGCGCGCCGGCGAGCCGCGTGTAGTTGTGCGCGTGCGACGCCAGCACCGTGCCGTTCGGTATCGTGATTTCGACGTTCTTGATTGTGCGCAGCCGGGTGACGAGCAGCGTGCGCTCGGTCACGTCTCCGATGGCATCGCCGATCTTGACCCGGTCGCCTGGCTCGAATGCGCGCGTGTAGGTGAGTACGATCCCGGCGACGATGTTGCCGATGGCCGACGACGAGCCGAGCGAGAACAACACGCCGAAGAAGATGGAGACGCCCTTCAAAGCGTCCGTGTGCGCGCCGGGCAGATACGGGAAGCTGACCACCGCCGCGAATGCGAGTACGAGGACGCGCGCGATCTTGTACGTCGGCTCCGCCCACTCCGGGTAGAATCTATCGAGCGTGATGGCGCCGCTGCCGATCGCGCGAAAGATCGAGTGCACGAGCTTGAGCGCGTATCGCGTGATCAGCACGATCACGAGCAGGTAGAACACGTTCGGCACGAATCCGACGAACGAGCTCCACGCCGACGCGAGCGGCGTGACCGCGTAGCCAACGATCCGGCGTGACAACGGCTCGGTCCACGGGAAGAAGCTGAGGACGAGGGGCACGTAGATGTACAGGAGCACGAGCGTGATCGCGACGCGGAGCGTACGCGCGATGACCAGTAGCGCGCGTGCGAGACCACTCGCCGAAAGCAGCTCCAGCTGCTGAATGCGCAGCGACGGGACGCGCGATTGCCGCACCGCCTCCAAACGGCGATAGACGCGCGGGAACGCGAGATGCAGCAGCCACAGCGCGACCAGCAGCGCGAACGACGCCAGCGCCGCGTAGCCAGCGTCGATCAGGATCGCCCGGGGGCTCAATTGCCGCTCCGCCACGACGAGCGCGCGCGACAGGGTCGCCGCATACTGCCGCGCGACCAGCTCCCTCGGCTTACCGAACGGTGCCGCATCGGCGTCGAGCACCGTCATCAAAACGTCGCTTCCGGCCGAGAGCTCCGAGAATCCGGCGCGCGTCACGGCGACAACCGAATCGGTGGTCCGACGGCCAACCGACACCAATTGCGCCAGCTTGGCCGTCGCTGCGTCCGCGCGCTGCTGCCTGGTGAACGGTCCGAGCGCGCCGTACAGATAGAAGAGCGTGTCGCCGCCAAAGACGACCGGCGACTTCGGCGGTTCAGCAGGCGCCACGACCTGTGGTGTCGGAACCGCCGGCCGCGGCGCCGACGCGCTCAGGGGATTCTGTATCCCGAGGATCGCGATCATCAATCGAACGGTGACGGCCGCAGCGAGCATGAGCGTCCTTCGTGGGAAGGGAACCGCGGACCCGCATCCCCGGGCCCTAGGAAAGGATGATGAGAAATACGTCGCATGGCTACCGACAGCCAAAACTCGGGGCGCGATGTCGCGTCAATACGCGCGGGAGCTGATCGACATGCTCGATCTCGGGCGCGAGCTGAACCACCACGTCGCCCTCGGGCTCGGCATCCACTTCTGCCACCGGCGCTCCGTTGGCTCGCCTCGAGGGACAGATCGCGCTCGCTGCGCTCCTGGCCCGCACCGGGGATCTGCGACTCGCCGTGGCGCGCGAAAATGTGCGGTGGAGAAAGGGACCGGTGATTCGCGGCTTACGGTCATTTCCGCTGACGGCGCGATTCCAGTGCCGGCGAGCACCGAGCCGGCGCGATCACGACGTCGCGCGGCGCGCGTCACGACTAGTCAGATGAGTCGGAGCTGTCGCGTGGCTGCGGTCTGCCCGCTGCCGGAAGGCGCACAGTCGAGTCTGGCGAGCCGAGCGCGTTCGAATACGCTCGTGAAGCCAACAGCGCGCGCCGGCTGAGGATCGCTCCCGTGATCATGAGGCCGCCAGCCGCGGCAAATGTCGTCTTGACGAGGAGCAGCGACACGATGGCTGGCGACAGGTGCACCTGAAATCCCGACGCGTAGAGGACCACGCCGACGAGCCCGACGGCGGCTCCCGCCATCGTGAGTGCCGTACCGGCTCGTGATCCCATCATGTGCGCCTCATTCGATCGAGTCCGAGAAGGCTTGGCGCGCGCTGCTCGAACGAGTGCGCCGCGGAGCCGTCATTCACTACGTGCCGGCGGAGCGAACGTGTCGCCGTTCGACAAGCTGCTCATGCGGCGCGTGATGACCGCCGCGGCGCTTCCTTGGACCAGGATCGACAGGATCACGACGCCAAAGGTCGTGATCACGATGCGGTCGCGGTAGGGAAAAGAATCCGGCAGGCTCAGCGCGAGCACCATGGAGAGCGCGCCGCGCAATCCTCCTACCACCAAGAAGGTCGGCCATCCGCCGGGCAACCGTTCGCGTGTCGGACGAAGTAGCGCGCTCACGCCGAAGATCATGATCGCCCTGCCGATGCTGACCGCGAGGAACGAAAGCAGTACGGCAAGCCACGCATTGGCGAGCGTCCGCAGATGCACTTGCAGCCCGAGGAGCAAGAAGACGATCGAGTTGAGCATGAACGAGAGGTACGACCAGAAGCCGATCACTGCGGCCCGGGTCGACGGCGACATCGCCATGCGCTCCGCGTAGGTGCCGCAGACCATCCCCGACGCCACCGTTGCGATCACGCCCGAGATGCCCAGCCACTCCGCGAGCGCGAAGGCGCCGTAGGCGGCGATGGTCGTCAGTGTGATCTCGGTGGCGGGGTCGTCGACACGGCGCATGAGCCACGTGATACAAAACGCGACGAGGATGCCGACGCCCGCGCCGCCGCCCACCATGAGCGCGAACGAGCCGAGCAGTCGGAGCGGTGAGGGCGTCGCAGTGCTCGCGCCCGACGCGACGGCGAGCGCGAGGGTGAAGAGCACGACCGCCGTGCCGTCATTCAGAAGACTCTCGCCTTCGACCAGCACTTGCAGCCGCCGCGCCACGCCGAGCTCGCGCAAGAGCGCCACGACCGCGATCGGATCGGTGGCCGCGATGAGCGCCGCGAAGACGAGCGCCTGCCGCCAGCCGATGCTGGGAAGCCACCCGGCCGCCGCCGCCGCGAGCACCAGCGCCGCCGTCAGCGCAATCGCGACCACGACGCCGGGCACCGCGAGCACAATGATCGCGAGCTTGTTGCGCCAGAACTCTTCAGCCTTGAGGTGGTACGCCGCCTCGAACAGGAGCCCGGGCAGAAAGCCTGCGAACAGGAGGTCCTTGCTCAGGGCCGGCACCGCGACGAGATCGAGCGCGCCGAGCGCGAGGCCGACCACCACGAGGGCGATCGTGAATGGGATGCGCAGACGTCTGGTCAGCGCGGCGACCAGCGTTGCCACCAACAGCAAAATGATGAATGCGTTCGCGGTGTGCATGCGTGCTATGTCCCGCCACGTTACGGAAGAGCGCGGCGGGCGGATCGGCCCACTCCCGGATCTCGTCGCGCCAGTGCGTCTGAACGTCAGCTCCAAGTGTGCCGCGTGTCATGCTAGCAGCCACTCCGCAACCTAGTACGGCGAGCGGATTCCAGTGATGGATGCACCGCCGGAAGAAGTCGACGAGACGACACCCGGCGCAGTGGTTGTTCTGCTCGTACACACGTCGAATCCGCGACGTCGGTATCGCGGCTAACTCTTGTCAGTCTTCATTTCTTCTCCTGCCGTTCGAGAATCGCCTTGAGGCGTGACAGGTCGTTGCGATTTCCCCAGGGTGGCAACGCTACGGGTGGCGCTCGCCCCAAAGTCGCTCGAGCTCACCGACGCCAAAGTGACCGAGTATCTGGATGATATCGCTGCGACGGCGACCGTACGCCGACGGTGGGATGCGATGCCCGCCCCAAGGCGCTGGCGCGAGACGTATACGAAGCACGCGAAGAGCTTCGACGATCAGGGTGCGCGTCCTTTCGCACGGAGCACCTGTGGCGGCGCTGCCCATCGGCTTTCAACACGAAGGCGATACCGCGACGGCAATGCGCACGACGAGCGGCGATGGCCGTGCGCGGTTCGTGCTGGGCGCGGCCGGCCGTTGGCTCATCAAGGCCACCGATCTTCGGCCCTCTCGTCGCCCGAATGAGGATCGGCGGCGCGGCGCGCCTCATTACGGAAGCGTGTTCCACATCTGGCGGATCACCTTCCAGCGTCCCATCGAATCCGGAGCGAATAGCAGGAGATCCGTCGATCGACTCGTCTGCGCGCTCTCCTGACCATTCTTGCGGTAAGTCCATCCGAGCGCGGCCGTGCCTCGTAGAAAGGCGAGCTGTCGTGTGCCCTTGATCTCCGCGATCGTTCTCGCGAACGACGTGATGCGGGTGTGCGACCCGTCAGTCGGCCACCAGTAGGCGCGGATGCTCCCTGTGCCAACGATCGGATTTGCACCAGGGGGCAAGAGGACGGCATCGGCGGCGAATTCTCGAAGCACTTCCGTCGTATCGTCGCGCAACCAGGCCGCGACGAAGGCGGAGTCTGCGGCGCGAATAGCGAGGCGGTCAAGCGCTGTCAGCGATTCCGGTTCACGTGCGCGCTGAGCTCTACATCCCGCGAGGACAGAGGCGAAGCCAACGATCAACAGGCACGCCCCAAACCGTCGCTCGCACGTGATAGCACTCGCGAGATGAAACGTGAGCATGAAGTCGATCTCCCGGTTGCTCTGACTCCCAACGCTGATCCGGGAACTGCGTCAGTCCGGTCGTTGGATACCGTGAAGGTGTGCTTCGCAGCAGGGCACTCGCAACCTGTTCGAAGGTGCTATCGGTCAGAGTGTTGTGCGGCCACCGCCACATCTACCGCCAGATGGAGATCTCTTCGACGTGTCTTGCGTGTGAGATCGGGTACGCGCGCGTCGGGAGCCGGTAGCCCACAGGCATGACGAGCATCGCCTTTTCGTTCGCCGGCCGGCCGAGGAGGTCACGCCAGAATCCCATCGGATTCGTCGTGTGCGTCAGTCCAGCGAACCGGAGTCGTCATCATCATCTCGGCACGCGATTCCGACGCTCATTGCGATCGTGTAGTCGCAATCGGGCCGCGCGTTAGCCTGCGCTTGGTACAGCTC
>JALZAE010000454.1 GCA_030948535.1 Gemmatimonadota bacterium
CGCCTGAAGCGCCCGACGCCCGACGCCTCGCAGCCGATCCAGTTGTCAGTACGCGCCGCCGATACTTAGCGCATGGCTTTCGTCGTCCAAGACCCACCATTTCTCGGTGATGAACCGCTCGCGGCGCCGTTGGCGCCGTACTCGGCGCGCATCCCCGACGAGCTGGACCGGTCGGTGTTCGATGACGCCGTTCGCGCCGCGGGCGCGGGAGCAAGCCGCGCCGCGTACGTGATGATCTGGGTCGCCTGCGTGGAATCGCTGCGGCGCAAGTTCCAGGAGCTCGGCGATCGCGACCTGGCAGCGCAACGCGCGCTCGATGAGATCGACGGTCCCGACGGCAACCGCTCCGGCGACGACGCGATCGTGCTCGAGGAAGCGCGCCACTTCGGCTTCATCAGCGACGCCGAGTACGCGAAGCTGGCGCACATGTTCGAGATGCGCTCGACTTTTTCGCGTCCGTCGCACGATCCGCCGAGTGCCGAAGCGCTCCAGGCCGCGGCGAGCGATGCGGTCGAGATCGTGCTCGGTCGCGGCACCAAGCTGCGCTCGAGCTATCTCAAGGATCAGCTCAAGCTCATCGCGATGGACCGCAACTTCCTCCCCGACGACCACGAGGCGGTCTGCAAGTACGCGACGGAAGTTCACGACAAGTCGGCCGAAGATCTCCACCTCTGGTTCGTGCAGACGCTCTGCCGCGGCATCGAGGCGATCTACTCCGACGGCGCGCACGCACAGATCGTCCGCCGCGGCGTCTGGTTCGCCAGCACGTTTCTCAGTGCGAGCGCGCTCGGCGAGCTCAGCGGCTGGGACATCGTCGCCGATCTCTCGAAATATCCGAGCGTGTTGTCCGAGGTGCTGTCGACGAGCGATCTCTTCGCGTCGCTCTCGCCCCATGCGCAGGACATCGTCGTCGGACAGCTGCTGGCGGCGGAGACCCGGCGGCCGGTGCAGCTCAAGCGCCTCGAGGCGCTGCACAACGACGGCGTGCTGTCGCCGCGACAGATCGAGCGCTTCATCTTCGCGATCGAGTCGATGTCGCTCGGCGCCGTGGCCAGTGTCGGGCTCGATCCGTCGTACTACGCGGCGATCATCGTCCGCGAACTGAAGAGCCGCGACTGGCCGCGACAGAACGCGGCGGTCGACGTGCTGCGCAACGTCGGGCGCGAGCGCCTCACGCGGCTGCACGAGCTGGCGCAGCGCGCGCTCGGCAACAACGTGGTGCAGGCGGCGGACGGCATGGCGCGCGAAGCGGTCGCCTTGCTCGAGGAGTTGTCTCGCTCGGACGATCCGTGGCCGAAGTACTTCATCGAGGGAATCGTCAGCGAGCTGCTGATCAACGACAAGAACGCGGTGCGCTTTAAGGGCAAGTACGCCCGCGAGGCATTCCTGTCGCTACGCACGGTGCCGGAGGACGAGCGAGGCGCGGTGGTGACGCGCGTCGTCGAGCGGATTCGGCAAGGGACTTGGGTGGGCAAGGTGTTCTTCAGCAAGGAGGTCGAGCAGATCCTCGACGTGCTGCAGAACGTCGGCATCATGCACGACGGGGTCTTCCGATCGCTGCGGCCGCTCGCCGAGCTGTTGGCGACGAGTAAAAAGAACAACTAGCCGATACTTACTCCAGATACTCGGCCGCAAGCCTCCGCGCGACATAGAGGCCGACGCCGGTGCCCACCATGCTCAGAAAGAACGCCGTCATGAAACCGACGAGCGCGCCAAGATACCAGCCGATGTAGCCGCCGACCGTCGTTCCGACAAACCCGATCATCCAGCGCATTCGGTCTCTCCCGCCTCCGCAGTACCGAAACCGACTCACGACCTCCGCGCGGCGCAACAGGTCAACGCGGATCGAACGGTCACCCGTCGGGTAGTGAAGAGAACACTCCGCGTGACGACGCACCGCTTCGCGTCGTTTTCCTGAGAGAACATTTTCCGTCGGTTCTCCCACCTGTTCCGAGCGAAACTCACTCGAACATGCGTCGTCGACTCGTCCTCTCGATCGTGACTGGAGCCAGCCTCGTGGCCGGCGGCGTCGTGCTGTATTGCAC
>JALZAE010000523.1 GCA_030948535.1 Gemmatimonadota bacterium
CGCACGCCTCGCGGCACGCCGCACGCCTCGCGGCACGCCGCACGCCTCGCGGCACGCCGCACGCCGCGCCTAGCCGACCGTCGGCGTGATCCCCAGCCGCCGCGACAGCCACGCCGCGCGATAGTCATCACCGACCCCCACGCCCGCGAGGTACGTGATGAGCGCGTCCGCCAAATCATTGCCGCGCTGGTAGCGCTCCGCCGGCACCTTCGCCAGGCACTTCATGGCGATCTGCGCCAGGCCGCTCGGCGTCCGCGAATCGACGACGTCCGGGCTCGGCGCCGTCTCATGCACGTGCTTGTAGCCGATCGAGTACGAGTCCGCGCCATCGAAGGGCGGAAAGCCGACCAGCATCTCGTACAGCAGCACACCGACCGAATACAGATCACTGCGGCCGTCGACCATCTTTCCCATCGCCTGCTCCGGGGACATGTAGTGGGGTGTCCCCATCGCGCGGCCGGTCAAGGTGAGGCGGTTGTGCGAGCGCGCCGTCGCGATGCCGAAATCGGTGATGTGCGCGTTCTTGTCTTCGTCGAACAGCACGTTGTCCGGCTTGATGTCGCGATGCACGATGCCCCGCCGATGCGCGTAGTCGAGCGCCGTCGCCACCTGGGACGCCACGTGCGCCGCAAAGGCGTGCGAGATGCTCCCCTTCCGCGTGATCGTGTCGGCCAGCGAGCCCCCGGCCATGTACGGCATCACGAGATACGGCGTGCCGTCGAGCTCACCGTAGTCGACGATCGAGCAGATGAGCGGATGAAACAGCTGCGACGCCGACTCGGCTTCGCGGCGAAAACGCTCGCGCATCTCATCGTCGCGGGCGAGGTGGGCGAGCAGCACCTTGATGACGAGCGGACGCCCGAGCTCGGTGTGGCGCGCGAGGTAGACCTGCGCCATGCCACCCGTCGCCAGACGGCGGTAGACGCGATAGCGGCCGCCGGTCGCGCGGCGCAGGAGATCGAGCTCCTCGTCCGGCTTCTCGCGCGGCGCATCCGAGAGCTCGGGCAGCTCGTTCGCGCACCGCGTGCAGTTGACCGCGCTCGCGCGGTTCCAGGTTCCGCACTCAGGACAGAACATCGATCACACTCCGAATTCCATCCGCACGAAGTCGAACGGCGCCCAAGGTCCT
The DNA here is from genome assembly GCA_030948535.1 of Gemmatimonadota bacterium. Classification (GTDB taxonomy): domain Bacteria; phylum Gemmatimonadota; class Gemmatimonadetes; order Gemmatimonadales; family Gemmatimonadaceae; genus JALZAE01. The sequence continues at coordinate 1,130 of JALZAE010000523.1, forward strand.
GTCAGCTCGAAGGCGAGCCCGGTGCTGCGTCTGTCCTGCTCCTGGACCTGCTCGCGAAACTCGCTCCACGTCTCGCGCGGAACGAGGAACGCGCCGCTCAGAAGCGCCGGCGGATCGCCCCGCTCCTTCAACGGCATCGAGGCCGCGGCGAACTTGCCCAGGTGCCGGAAGCATTCCGCGGCCGCGGCGCCGTGATCCGCGCTGCGGCGTGGACGCTCGACATCTTCGGCCTCGGTGATGTGTACGCGTGCCTCACAACGACCGTTCACGAAATGGAGTCCCTCGCCTAGCGCGATGTGATTCGTCTCGAGCCATTGCTGTACTACATCCGGCGACTTGAAGATGGTTCCGTACGGAGCGGGAAGGATCGTGACCTGCGCGAAGATCCGCGAGACGACGTCGGTGTAATCCTCCATCTCCGCTTCGGCGACTTTCATCCGCTCGAAGGGCGCCGGGCGCACGATCGCCGCCAGATCGCGGAACGACAGCACGGTGGTCGCCGGTACGGGCGACCGCCAGCTCTCCCCATTGCTCAGGGCGACGCCATACAGCTTCACGGCGCTGGCCGCCGGCCACGCAACAGTCCAAGGCATTGGGAGAAGATACTGGTGAAGGGTCGCGTCCGCTTAAGACGCGCGGCGACGGTGGGCAGCAACCAACGCTAGGCCCGATCCCAATGACGCCGCAAGGCGATCTGACGGGATTGCCGCGGAATGAGGCGGTCAGCCGGTTCGACACCGAATCTCGTAGTCGCGGATCGCGCACGTCGTCACGTATGGTGCTGCTCCGCTCCTTCGCTGGCGTGGAGCGCCGCACCCGTCTCGACCGCCTCCGCGATGAGCGCATCGATGTCGGCGACTTCCGTCCGGAAATTCACGATGCACGCTCGCAGCGCGACGCGACCATCGAGCACCGCGTTCGACGGAAAGACGCGTCCGCCAAGCTGGAGCTCCGACATCAGCCGCTCGTTCAACCGATTCAAGTACGGCTCCGCTGCGATGTCACCGCGAAGCTCGCGCGGAACGTAGCGGAAGCAGGCGATCGAGAGGGCCGGCACCGGGCCGACCGGCTCGAGGTCGGGATGCACCGACGCGCTCTCGTACAGATATCGGGCGAGCGCGACATCGTGCGCGATGCGCCGCTGGTACGCCGCCCATCCGTGCGCGAGCAGCGACACCCAGATCTTGAGCGCGTGGAACCCGCGCGAGAATTGCGGGCCGAGCGCATAGATGTCGGCTCCACGGCCGGTCAATTCCTTGTCGTCGTGCACGTAACTCGGGTCAATCGAGAACGCCTCCGCGAGCGAGTGCATGTCGCGCACGACGATGACGCCCCCTGAGTGTGGCGTGTATAGCCACTTGTGCGGATCGAGTGCGACCGAGTCGGCCCGATCGATGCCGCGAAAGAGCGGACGAAACTGATCGGTCAACGCGGCCACGCCGCCGTATGCGCCGTCCACGTGCAGCCAGAGCCCATGCTCGGCGCAGATGTCGGCGATCGCATCGATTGGATCGATCGCGCCCGTCGACACCGTGCCGGCGGTGGCGATCACGGCGATCGGCTGCTGTCCGTTCCGCGCGTCACGCGCGACCGCGGATGCCAGCGCTTCGGGTCGCATCCGGAGATGCTCGTCGCATGGGATGAGGCGCACGGCGTCGCGTCCCAGCCCGAGCATGTCGGCGGCGCGGGTGTTGACGTCGTGCACCTGCGCCGAGGCATAGATGGTCAGTGGTGGGCCGGCCCGCGTTCCAAGCTCGCGAATCGACCAGCCGGCGCGTGCATCGCGCGCCGCCTTGAGCGCAACGAACGCCGCCATCGCGCCGCCGGATGTGACGTATCCGCCCGCGGTCTTTGGCAGCCCGAGCCGCTTCGCGAACCATCGGCCCAGGTTGAGCTCGATCTCCGTCGCCGCGGGGGAGAGCCGCCAGCCTCCAACGTTCTGATTGAGTGCGGCGGCGAGAAGATCGGCCGCCGCGCCGGGCACCGTGCCGGCGCCGGTGATGTACGCCATGAAGCCCGGATGTCCGGTGTACGTCGAGTGCTCGAAGGCGATCGTTCGGAGCGACGCGACGAGCTCGCGCATGGAGAGCGGCTCGTCCGGCACATCGCGCGTCACGGCGGCGCGGACTTCCTCCGCGGTCGCTCGGCCGGCGACGGGCATCGAAGGCAGGCGTTCGAGTAGCTCGCCCCAGAGCTCGACCATCTCTCCGCCAAATGCGCGGGCGCGGTCGGCGTCCCACGCGAGATCATCGACGGGCGCGAGCGGCGCTGAAGTGTTTCGGCGTTGGCGCATGAACCTCGTCTCGTACAGCTGCATGACGGTCATCGTGGTAAAGTGGTGGGCCGGCGCCGGAAAGACGCGCCGGCCGTCGGGTCACTTGGAGCTGACAGCGCGCGGCGTATCGGCGGGATTGACGTACGTCATCGCGAAGGGTCCAATGGCGTGCACCTGCACGACGGTCACGCCCTGCGCGACTGCGTAGTGCGCGCCGTTGGCGGGCGCCGTCACGAAGCCGCCCGCGCTCAACTTCATCATCCCTTTCGTGTCGAACGTCTTGCCCATGCCGACGCGGAACTTTCCGCTGATCACAGTGACATTCTCGTCGGTGGGATGCGTGTGCGGCGCAATCTTGTAGCCGTCGGGCATCCGCAGCCGAACGGTGAACTGCGCATTCCCGCCCGGGTCACCCTGCAGCACGGCCATCTGCGCGCCGGCGGGAAAGATCGCGGGAGCGGGACCCCACTTGAGCGCCGGCGGTCCGGCGGCGTGAGCCTCGGCGGGCTTCTGCGCTTGCACCGCGGCGGTAACCAGGGCGAACGGCAGGAAGGCCAGAGTCGTGAGTCGCATGTTGAGCTCTCCAATCAATGTCGTGTATCGGACGCGGTCCGGCGGCGCCGGCGGTCCACGTGCCCGACAGATTATCGTCGAGAGCGCGGCGCGACTCCGTGGCGAGTACGGGGAAATTCAATTCGCGTACGGGGACGGCATCGCGCTACCGGCCAGGCTTCCCCGTGGCCGGTTCCGTTCCGACGATTCCCTGCTCCGCCGCCCAGACCGCGATTTGCGAGCGCGACGAGAAGCCAAGTTTCGCCAGTGCCGCGGCGACGTAGCCCTCCACCGTTCGCTCGCCGATTCCGAGCGTGCGCCCGATGACTCGATTGGATTTGCCCTGCGCGATGAGTGCGGCCGTGTCGCGCTCGCGGCGAGTGAGCCCTCCGTGCGCGGCTTTCGCGGCCTGCCCCTCCGTGCGCGCGGGCGGCGGCGGCGCCACATGGTCGACCCCAGCTCGAAAGGCGGCGACGAGATGGGGCTCGGCGAGCTCCGGCACGAGCTCACCGGCGGTCGATCTCGCGGCATCGAACGACCGTCGCGCATCGAGACGCCGGCGCTCGCCGAGATGCACGGCGCCCTGCGCCGCATCGATGCGCCACAAGAGCGGACGCGCGTCCTGCTCCTGCGCATCACCGCGCGCGACGCTTAGCGAAGCGCTGGCTTCGTCCCAGCGCTCGAGCGCCGCGAGCGCCTGCGCCCGAATCAACGCCGTGCGCGGTACACCCATGGTCTCGCGATCGTCGATGAGGTCGAGCGCCGTGCCCGGATCACCCGCGGTCAGCGCGACCTCCGCGCGAGCGAGCGTCAGGTATCGGTCGCCGAGCGTGCGGGGCGAGTTGTTCGCGCTGTCGCCGCTCGCGGTGCTGGTCGTGACGACGCGATGGACATCGTCGAGAACGGCTCGGCCGCGATCGGCATCGCCGGCGCGAGTGATCGCTATCGCGAGCGGCGCCGCGGTCCAACGAGTCCACGTCGCCGAACCAAGGCGCCGCGCGATGCCGTGCGCCTCCTCGAGATGTGCGATCGCGTCCGCCGTCGCGCAGAGATCGAGCGCGATGACGCCGAGTACCCGGTGCGCGCCGCATTGCCACTCGAGATGCTCGATCTCCTGCGCGATGGCCAACGACTCGCGGGCGAGACGGAGCGCCCGCTCGTACTCACCGCGCCACACGAGACAGTCCGCGAGCACGTAGCGCGAGAAGGACTCGCCCGCCCGCCAGCCGATCTCGGCGGCGAGTCGCACGGCGCGCTCGTTGGTCAGCAGATCGGAGGTGTGAATGCTGGCGCATACCGGTCCGGCGGACGCGTGATGGCTCGGCCCGCATACCGTCACCACGGCCAGCGCGCTCGTGAGACCCCGCCGATCCTCCAGCGCAGTGAAGAGATCGACCGAGCGCTCGAGCAGACCCACGGCCTTCTCCTGTATCCCCGCGATGTGGTACGCCATTCCGAGCAGGTCCACCGTCTCCGCCACTCCGCGCCGGTCCTCGGCGCGCTCGAAGATGGCGAGCGCCTCTTCGTGATGAGGAATGCCCGAGTGCGGCTCCTCGCGGTTGACGTGCCAGTTCCCGACACGATTCAGACTGCGCGCGATGAGCGGCGCATCGCCGACAGCCCGCGCCACCTCGAGCGCGCCGCGGCGATACTCGCCGGCACGCTCGTAGTCGCGCGCGGCCCACAGCATGCCGAGCGCGTGGAGGGACACCCACTCGTCGCGCCGCTCGCCCGTTTCGCGGGCGGCTGCGAGTGCGGCGACGAAGTCATCGTTCGCTTGCTGGAACGCGCCAAGCGTCTCGTGCGCGCGACCGCGCGCGGTGAGCAACGATGGCTCTGGTCGCTGTCCTAATTGCTCCGTGGCGGTCACGGCCCGCTCGAGCTGCTGCAGCGCCTCGCGCGGAGCGCACAGCGTGAGGGCGTGGTCCGCGGCGCGGAGGGCGTAGCGGCGCGCCGGCTCCCAGGCTCCTGCCTCGAAGGTGTGGTAGGCAAGCGCATCGTCGAGATCGTGCGCGACGCCGTCGTACCGTCGCTCGAGCGCACTGGCAATCGCCTTGTGTAGGGCGACGCGCTCGCGCGCCAGCAGCCGCGCGCGCATCGCCTCGCGCGTGAGCGCGTGACGAAAGGCAAAGCGGTCGGCGGACTCTTCGACCACCAGCTGCGCTTCGACGAGCTCCTTGAGAAGCGACAGCAGCTCGGCTTCGTCGTGCTGCGTGAGCTCCTCGAGAAGCCCGAAGTCGAAGCGCCGGCCCGCCACCGCGGCCACCGACGCCATCTCGCGCGCCGCGGCGCTCAACCCCGCGAGTCGCCGGCCCACCGCCTCGGTCGCGGTGCGAGGAACCCGGATGTGCTCGAGCGGACGCG
>JALZAE010000409.1 GCA_030948535.1 Gemmatimonadota bacterium
CCCGTGGCTCAAGCTGACGAACACGACGGGCATCGATTTCACCAACCGCATTGATCAGGAAACCGTTCCGCCGGCGTCATCGGGCGGTCCGACGAGCGGCTTTGCTGACGATCCGGAAGGGAAGCGCACCTCGAATCCCTTCCAGCTGTTCGTGTACACGCTGAACACCAACGCGACGGGCACCTTCGACCTGAATCCGACGGTCCGCAGCACGACGTCGGTCGGCGTGCAGTTCAACGATGAGATCGCGCGCGGCACGCTCGCCTTCGGCCAGAAGCTGCTCGCCGGAAGCAGCACCCTGAGCGGCGCCGCGACGCTGTTCACCGCCACCGAGACCAACACGGAAAATCGTCTGATCGGCGGCTACGTACAGGAGCAGATCGGTTGGCGCGACCGCGTGTTCGTGACCGCCGCGCTTCGCGGTGACAAGAACAGCGCGTTCGGCAAGTCGTTCAAGTTCATTCAATATCCCGCGGCAAGCGTGTCGTGGGTCGTCGGCGATGAGTCGTTCTTCCCGCGCCAGCGGTTCGTCAGCTCGCTTCGCCTGCGCAGTGCGTTCGGCGAGTCGGGCCAGCGCCCAGGCGTTCGCGATGCCATCAAGTTCTACGCGCCGGTCTCAGTGACGGTGAACAACGCGAGCGAGGCAGGCTTCACGGTCGGCGGCATCGGCAACATCAATCTCAAGCCGGAGCGCACGCGGGAATTCGAGGGCGGCTTCGACGCCGGTCTCCTCCGCGATCGCATCAATCTCGAGTTCACCGGCTACGCGAAGACGACGCATGACGCGCTCATCCTGCGGCCGCTCGGACCGTCGAACGGAAATGTGCTCTCGCGCTTCGAGAATCTCGGCCAGGTCTCGAACAAGGGCATCGAGATGCTGGTGAACGGCAAGATCCTGACGCGGGCGAAGGTCGACTGGGACGTCACCCTCAACAGCTCGTGGAACGTCAACAAGGTCGTGGACCTGGGCAGCGGAATTAAGCCGATCGTGTTCGGCGCGAATTCCGACCAGCGGCATCAGAACGGCTACCCGCTCGGCGCCTACTTCGTGCGGCCGATCACCAGCTACAAGGATATCGATGGCAACGGATATCTCAGCCGCGTGAATTGCCCGGGACAGCCGGTCATCGCCGGCGGTCCGGCGTGCGAAATCACGCTCGGTGACAGCGCGCTCTACGCGGGCTCGCCGTTCCCGACGCGTGAGTTCGCCATCAGCTCGCGTCTCAATCTGTTCAAGCGCTTCACGTTCAACGCGGTGATCGACCACCGCGGCGGACAGAAGCTGCTGAACTTCACCGAGTACTTCCGCTGCGCGTCGTTCGGCAACTGCCAGACGGCGAACGATGCGAAGTCGCCGTTCGTGGACCAGGCGGCCTACCTCTCCGCGCTGATGGGGAGCGATGCCGGCTACGTGCAAGACGCGAGCTTCACCAAGCTTCGCGAGCTGTCACTACGCGTCGACATCCCGGAATCGTGGTCGCGGAAGGCGCGCGTTCGTGGCTTGGCGCTCACCGTCGCCGGCCGCAATCTGCACACCTGGACGAACTACAAGGGGCTCGATCCCGAGATCAATGAGAACGGCCAGGCGAACTTCCAGACGGACGAGTTCCTCAGCCAGCCGCTGGTCCGCTTCTGGACCTTCCGGCTCGACATCAACTGGTAAGCGCGCATGTCGCGCGAATCGCACTCCGTTCACTCAGCGATTGACCAACACTCACCAGTGAGACATACACGTATGCGTAAGGCTCTTCCTCTCGCCGTCCGAGCGACGGCCGCCGTGGTTGGCGTGGCGATGCTCCTCGGAGCGGCCGCGTGCAGCACGGACAAGATCTTGAAGGTGAACGACCCCGACGTGTCGAACCCGGCAGCGTTCGGCGGCAAAGCCGGTCTGCCCGCGCTGCTCGGCGCGGCGATCGGCGATTTTCAGGTCGGCTTCAGCGGCACCGGAGTCGGCAACGAGGGGCTCGTCAACCTGACGGGTCTGTTGTCGGACGAGTTCTTTTTCACCGAGACCTTCCCGACGCGCGTCGAGATCGACCGCCGCGACATGAAAGAGGTAAACGGCACGCTGCTTGGAACGTTCTTCGACGCATCGAAGGCGCGTGAGTCGGCGGCGCGCGCAGCCGCCGGCTACGCGCAATTCGATCCGACGGATGCGGGCCGGGCGGAGGCACTCTCCCTCGAAGGATATGCCCTCATCTTCCTGGCCGAGGCGTACTGCAACGGCGTACCGATCAGCACGATCGATGACAACGGTTTGATTCACTACGGCACGCCGCAGTCAAACGCTCAACTGTACCACGCCGCGATCGCGGACCTCGACAGCGCGCGCAAAATCGCCATCGCGGCCGGCGATGCGAATCGGGAGTATCTCGCTCGCGTCGGCGAAGCGCGCGCGATGGTGGACAGCTCGCGCTCGAACCTGGCCGCGGCGGCCGCGATCGTCGCGCCGGTGCCGACGAGCTTCCAGTACAAGATTTTCCACTCGTCGAACACGCCGCGGCAGCAGAACGGGCTGTGGGAGCTGATGTTCAACGAAGGGCGCTGGGTACAAGCGAATCGCGAAGGCACCAACGGCCTGCCCTTCCGCAACGGCGATCCGCGTACGCCTTTCATCACAGTTCCGGGCGGCACCTTCACGGGCGCCACCTTCTTTGGTCCGGTCAAGGCGTCGGCGCGTGACTCCGCGGTGATTCTCTCGAGCGGCGTCGAAGCGCGGTTGATCGAGGCCGAGGCACTTCTCGAGACGGGATCGGCCACGTTTATCGCGAAGCTGAACACGCTGCGCGCCGGCGTCACGGGGCTTGCGCCGCTCGTGGATCCGGTCACGACCACGAGTCGCCAGAATCTCCTCTTCTCCGAGCGGGCGTTCTGGCTCTATGCCACCGGTCATCGGTTGGGTGATCTACGGCGGGAGATCAGGCAGTACGGCCGCGGCGCCGAAACGGTCTTCCCGACCGGGCCCTACACGGGCCGTGGCGGCGGAGTGTACGGTACGGCCGTGAATTTCCCGGTGCCATTCGAGGAACGGAATAACCCGGGCTTCCCCGGCTGCACCGATCGCGCCGCGTAACTTGATGAACGAGGTGGC
>JALZAE010000581.1 GCA_030948535.1 Gemmatimonadota bacterium
GGTACACCTTGCGGAGCGCGATCGTCTGGATGGCGGGTATCACGGCGCGAAATCTATCCGTCGCGGCTGCGCGCGCCACGGAGCATCGCCAAGGTCGCGGACCGCGTTGCACGATCATGGGCCGCGACATTGAATCTTCCGCGACATCGCGCGATATCTAGCGGCGTGGAATTGCAGATCATTCAAGTGCCGTACGATTCCGGGCATCGCAGCCTCCGCATGGGACGCGGACCCGCGCATCTTCTCGACGACGGCCTACGATTCGCGCTCACGCAGCGCGGGCATCATCTCGCCGAGGAGACCATCGAGGCGCCATCGGATTTTCGCGCCGAGATCGCGACGAGCTTCGCCCTCAGCCGCGTGCTCTCCGAGCGAGTGCGGGCCGCGCGCCGCGAGCGTCACTTCCCGCTCATCCTCTCCGGCAACTGCGGCACGGCGCTCGGCACCGTCGCGGCCTTCGGCGCCGAGCCGGTGGCGGTGATCTGGCTCGACGCGCACGGCGACTTCAACACGCCCGATACCACACCGACCGGCTTTCTCGACGGCATGGCGCTCGCCACGCTGACCGGACGGGCATGGACGGCGATCGCGGCCACGGTGCCGGGACATCACGCGGTGGCCGAGCACGATGTGGTACACATCGGCGGACGGGCACTCGATCCCGCCGAGAGCTCGCTGCTCGATCACTCGCAGATGGCGCGCGTGCCGGCGAGCCGCGTTCTCACGAGCGGCATGAAGTCATCCGTGATGGCGATCCTCGATCGCATCAAGCCGCGCGTGAAGCACGCGTACCTCCATGTCGACCTCGATGTCCTCGACGTCAGCGAGGGGCGTGCCAACGAGTTTGCCGAGCCGGGTGGACTGACCGTGGCGGCGGTGCTCGAGCTGGTCGAGGCGGTGGCGCAGCGCTTTGCCATCTCGGCGGCAGCGCTCACCGCGTACGATCCCGCGGTGGACCGCGATGGCGCCGCCTCGCGCGCCGCGCAGACGATTCTTGCCGCCATCGCGGACCGCGCCGCGTGAGCCAACCGACCGCTCATCGCAACTTGGCGCCGCGACATCGCCGGCGCTCCTTCATCCCGAGACCCATGCGCGTTGCCCTTCGCAGCACCGTCGCCCTGATCGCGCTCACCACGGCGGCCGCCGCGCAGACGACGGCGGCGGCGCCGGCGCAGTATCTGCTTCGTCCCGCGCGCGTGTTCGATGGCGTGACGGACGCGCCGCACGCGGGATGGGTCGTGCTCGTCCGTGGCGACCGCATCGTCGCGGCGGGTCCGGCCGCACAGGTGACAGCTCCAGCCGGCGCAACCACGATCGATCTGCCGAACACGACGCTCATGCCCGGGATGATCGAAGGGCACTCGCATCTGCTGCTGCATCCGTACAACGAGACTCCGTGGAACGACCAGGTGCTGCACGAAGCGCTCGCCCTGCGTGTAGCGCGCGCGGTGAATCATGCTCGCGCAACGGTGATGGCGGGCTTCACCACCACGCGCGATCTCGGCACCGAGGGCGCGGGGTACGCGGACGTGGGTCTCAAGCAGGCCATCAATCAGGGAATCATTCCCGGCCCGCGCATGTTCGTTACCACGCGGGCGATCGTGGCGACAGGGACTTACGCGCCGAAGGGCTTCGATCAGCGCTGGGATATTCCGCAGGGCGCAGAAGAGGCCGATGGCGATGCGCTCGTGCGCGTCGTGCGCGACCAGGCCGGCAAGGGTGCCGACTGGATCAAGATCTATGCGGACTATCGCGCCGGTCCAAACGGCGAGGCGCGTCCAACATTTTCACTGGATGAGATCAAGCTGATCGTCGAGACGGCGAAGAGCATTGGCCGTCCCGTCGTCGCGCACGCCGGCACGCCGGAAGGAATGCGTCGCGCCATCCTCGGCGGCGTCGAATCGGTCGAGCACGGCGACGCCGGCACGCCCGACGTGTTCAAGCTGATGAAAGAGCACGGGACGTTTTTCTGTCCTACGGTCGCGGCGGGCGACGCGATCCTCCGCTACCGCGGATGGAAGCGCGGCACCGACCCCGAGCCGAACAGCATCAAGGAGAAGCGCGCCAGCACCAAGGCCGCGCTCGAGGCGGGCGTGCAGATCTGCATGGGCGGGGACGTCGGCGTATTCACGCACGGCGAGAACTGGCGCGAGATGGAGCTGCTTGTCGACTATGGCATGACGCCGGTGCAGGTGCTTCGCGCGGCGACATCCACCAACGCGAAGATGCTGCACATGGAGGAGCGACTCGGCGCCGTGCGCGAGGGACTGCTCGCGGATCTCGTCGCCGTCGACGGTGATCCGACGCAAGACATCGCCGCGGTCAAGAACGTCCGCTTCGTCATGAAGGGCGGCCAGATCGTGCG
>JALZAE010000583.1 GCA_030948535.1 Gemmatimonadota bacterium
GATGAGCACTGGGACAATACGCGACGGCCGACGCATGATGACGCGAAGCATGAATCCTCGAGGTTGCACTTGGCACAAAGTATCGACGCACGATGACACGACATCGCGCGGCGGCGAGGTTTCACTCGCGCTGACAACTCTTTGACCGCGGCTCGGTCACCGAGCGGGCGTGGTCCGCGGACTGGCGCGTCAGCTCGTGATCCCCGACGCAGGCCGCTTGCGCAGATGATGATGGCGAGCACCAGGCGCTTCTTCACAACCAGCCCCGCGAGCAATGGCCAGAATCGGGATCGACGAGGTGCGAATCTACTTTTTCCTGGGATCGCTCATCACGATTGCCACATGCATGTGCGTTGACGAGCCGCAACGCGTCCGCGATCACGCGCTGGTGGCAGGAGAGTCGCGCGACGTCGAGGAGACGGTCGGTGTGACGCTCAGCTCGGCCGATCGAACGTCGTACGCCTACTTCGCGCGCCCCATGATCGACTCGGCATTGGCCGGCGCGGCGCTCGATGTTCGTGGGTCGGCGGTGCTATCCGATGTCGGGTTCTCAGCGGACTCGGGCCGGGTGCGCTGGCACCGGTATACACGCGGCTACGACGAGGCGACGGGAATGAACGTCCGGGTGCGCGCACGCGTGACGATGCGGGCCGACGCGATCAGATCGCTCGATACACTCCTGATCTCACTACCGGGATTGATCCCGCTGGCACAATCTCGCGGAAAGATCGCTCGCATCGTTCCGCGCAAGGATTTCGGGCCGGCCAATGGGACGTCGGCGGCGATCCGATCATTCCCGGTGTACGCGACGCGAGCCGCGCTCGAGAGGAAGGTGCGCGTGTGGCAGGCAATCGTGCTCGCGTGCATGCTCCTCTACGTCCCGCTTCTCGTGCACATCATCAAAACGGTGACGAGGTCGGCGTAGCATCACGTCGCTTACGCGCCGGGAGAACCGCTCACCGCTCTCTGCCGCGCGGATCCGGTTTCACCGTGAACGTCTGTGCGTAACTCTTGCCGCCGACGCTGAGCTTCGCGGTGAACGTGCCGGCGAGAGGAACGCCACCACCGACTCGTCCGCGTCCGGTACCACCGCTCACCGGATTCCACACGACGCGATGCATGCCGGCGTTGGCCGAAAACGATTCAGGCGGCGTGCGCCAGAGCGGCGACGTGTTGGGGATGCCACCGGTGCGGCCACCGCGTTCCGCCGGCGCTGTCGGTTGGGTGGAAGGCTCGGTCGAGAATGTGTGGACCGTGGCGCCGCCCGCGTCGACGATCTCCAAGGTGACCGGCCCGGGGGCGGCCGTCTTCAAGTAGTAGTCGATGAATGCGCCGCTTGGGGGATTGAGCGCCTGGGGCTCGTCCTTCTGCAGCGGCGTTCCGTTGTCGCCGCCCTGCACCACGTTGATGAAGTCGGCCGGCTTGAAGAGATGGGCGTCCGCCTTGGCGATCGTGTCACTGACCTGGCGCAGCGGACTGATGTCGTCGATCACCCAGAAGCCGCGGCCGTGCGAGGCGACGATGAGATCGTTGCCGTAGATCTCGAAGTCGCGCATCGATGTCACCGGCATGTTGAGCTGCAGCGGCTGCCAGTTGTCGCCGTCGTCGAGGGAGACATAGATGCCGCGCTCGGTGCCGGCGACGAGCAAGCCCTGCCGCATCGGGTCTTCCTTCACCGCGTGCACGTACACGCCCGGCGCGAGTCCCTTGGTGACCTTCTGCCACGTCTTCCCCATGTCGCGCGTGCGATAGATGTACGGCTCGAAATCCTGGAGCTGATGCCGGTCGACGCTTGCGTAGGCGGAATTGAAATCGAAGTGCGACGCCTCGATGGTCGTGATGCGGCTCCAGGACGTCAGCACCGGCGGCGTCACGTTCTGCCAACTCTTGCCATCGTTGGTCGTGACGTGAATCTGACCATCGTCTGTGCCGCACCAGATCATCGGCACGAGCAGCGGCGATGGCGCGACGGTGTAGATCACGCCGCGCTTGCCGTTGCGATCGGTGTCGGCCGCGGCGGCGGTATCGAGGGTCTTGGGCACACCCGGATCCGCGCGCGTCAGATCGGGACTGATCTGCGTCCACGATTGCGCGCCGTCGGTGGACTTGAAGAGAAACTGATTGGCGTAGTAGAGCGCGCGCGGATCGGCGCGCGAGAAGACGAGCGGCTGCGTCCAGTCGGCGCGCGCCGCCTCGCGCGATTGCGGCGCCGTGGTGCCGGCGATCGCGACGTTCGCCTCGAGATCCCAGCGCTGTCCCGTCCCGCCGAAGATCACGCCGGGATGCAACGGATCGCCCGCGGTGTAGCCGCTCTCGCCACCGGCGCCAATCGGCTCCCAGTCGCGCATCGAGATCTCGGCGAACTTGCCGCGCGAGCGCACCGCGACGGCGCCGGAATCCTGCTGCGCGCCCGTCACCCAATACGGAAAACGATAGTCGACCGAGAGATGATAGATCTGCGCCGTCGGTTGATTGAGCCACGAACTCCAGGTGACCGTGCTCGCGTCATCCGCCTTGGCGTTGTGCGTGATGATGGCGCCCTGATCGCTTGCCACGATCATCGTATTCGAGTCCGCCGGTGAGATCCACGCCTGATGGTAATCGTCGCCGCCGGGCGATCCGCGCAACGCGACCCACGTCTTGCCGCCATCCTTCGACCGGCTGACGGCGACGTTCGGCACGTAGACACTGTCGGCGTCGCGCGGGTCGACCGCGACCTTCTCGAAATACCAACCGCGTCCCCACAGCGCCTGATCGGATGACACGCGCGTCCACGAGGCGCCGGCGTCGTCGGAGCGGAAGAATCCCCCCTGGCCCGGAGGACGCGCCGGTGCACCGGGAGCCGTAGGCGCGGCGGCCGACGCGGGCGCCGACGGATCGGGCACGAGACAATCGACGACCGCATACACGCGATTTGGATTGCTCGCCGCGACCGCGATCCCCGTTCTGCCGATCCCTTCCTTGGGCAAACCGTTCGTCAGCGGCGTCCACGTCGTGCCGCCATCGGTCGACTTGAAGATGCCGCCGCCCGGTCCATTGCTCGGCGCGTACGTGTACCACGGCGGACGACGCGTATTCCACAGACCGGCGTAGACCACCTGCGAGTTGGTCGGATCGATGACGACATCCACCGCGCCGACGTCGTCGTCCTTGTACAACACCTTCGTCCAACTTTTCCCGCCGTCCCTCGAGCGAAAGAGTCCGCGCTCCACGCTCGGCGCATATAGATGGCCGATTGCCGCGACGAACAGCACGTCGGGATTCTTCGGATCGACGGCGATCCTGCCGATGTGATGCGTGTCATCGAGACCGAGGTGCGTCCACGTCTTGCCGGCGTCGGCCGACTTGTACATGCCGTTGCCGAATCCCATCGAATCGCGCAGCGTGCATTCGCCGGTACCGACATACACGATGTCGGGCGCCGACGGGGCAACGGCAATCGCGCCGATCGACGCAACGGACTGTGAGTCGAACACGGGCGTCCACACCCGGCCGGCATCGATGGACTTCCACACGCCGCCATTCACCGCACCGAAGTAAAACTCGTCCGGCCGGCCCAGCACGCCGCTCACCGCGTCGACGCGACCGCCGCGGAAGGGGCCGAGCATGCGCCAGCGAAGCCCCGAGAAGAGTGTGCTGAGCTCGTCGGGCGTGGTGGTGCCGAGCGCACTCTGGCCCCGCGCGACAAGCGAATGTTCTCCCTGTGCCGACGCGACGCGCGCGAATCCGGCAAGACCCGATGGAAGGATGACGGACACCGCGCAGCCGGCTTGGCCGGCGCGCGCGAGAAAATCGCGACGCGTAACGACGAGATCGTCGGTCATGGTCTGCTCCGAGTGTGACTAGGGCCCTACTCGTTCAAGTAACCGGAAACCGCGGTGACGTCAATCGAGTGCCGCCGCACGAGTGCCGGGCGCCGAGTTTTTGCTCTGACTCTTGCGCCGCGACGACCGAACGACAGCTTCATGCGAGCCCGCCTCGCCACTCGCGTCCCCTCTCAACGGATCTCCCCGTGCGCCTCGCATCGTCCCTCGTCGCGCTTGCCGTCGTCGCTTGCGCGCACAGCGCCGCCAACGCCCAGCCGGGAACATCGCCGTCCACCGCGATGAACATCCCTCCCGCCGAGCAGCAGATCACTGCCGCCGTGCTCGCGCTTCCGAAAGAATTCCGCGACGGCGCGACGGTGCTCGGCTACGCGGGCAAACCCGACAAGCTCACCACGCTGCGCGCGGGAAAGGGGCCGTTCATCTGCCTCGCCAGCGATCCCAAGGCAACGCGATTCCACGTCGCCTGCTACCACCGGTCGCTCGAGGCCTTCATGGCGCGCGGGCGCGAGCTGCGCGCGAATGGCGTCACCGGCGAGAAGGTCGACACCGTGCGATTCGCCGAGATCAAGTCGGGGAAGCTCGCCATGCCGAAGCAGGCGGCGACGCTCTATCAGCTCTCGGGGAAGATCGACGCGTTCGACGCGGCGACCGGCACCGCGCCCACCGCGACGCCCCTCTTCGTCATTTACATCTCCGGCGCGACCAGTGAGTCCACCGGATTGTCGGCGATACCGGTGCAGGGCGGACCCTGGATCATGTTTCCGGGCACGCCCAAAGCACACATCATGCTTGTCCCCAAGATGTAGACCGCGGATCCATGCGCATCTCGACTGTGGCGGCGCTGCCGCTCGCTCTTTTTCTCACGCAGGACGCCGCCGTTCCCGTCGCGCGCGAATCGCATCACCATCGCGTGTTGGAGAACGAGTGGGTGCGCGTCTACGATGTGGTCGTGGCGCCCGGCGATTCGACGCTCTACCACGTGCACGCGAGCGACTATCTGTTCGTCACGATCGGCGCTGCCGACTTGATGGCCCAACCGATAGGCGGCGCCGCGACACCGCTCCGCGCCGCCGACGGCGAAGTGCGATTCACCAAGGCGACTATCACCCATCGCGTCGTGAATCCCGCGGCGTCGCCTCGATTTCACAATCTCACAATCGAGGTTCTGAAAACGCCGAGCGAGGCGCGCGGCGTCGCGCCGGGTGGTCCAGCGCCGGCGCCGACGGCGCATGGCAGCTCCCTCGTCCTCGAGAACGACCGCGTTCGTGCGGTGCGCCTCGTGCTCGATCCCGGCGACTCCGTCCCCATGCACACGCATCAACGGCCGGGGCTCGCCGTCATCGTCCACGGCGGAATGCTCGGCATCACGACGCCCGGGCACGCGGTCCAGTACTCGACTTCGAATGACGGCGACTATATCTGGAACGGCGGCTCGCGAACGCACTCGCTGGTGAACGTCGGCAAGACTCGCTTCGAGGTCGTCGAGATCGAATGGAAGTAGCACGAGAGCGTGTTCGGCCAGGGCGACCACTCATCAGCAGGTGAGGCAGGGGCGCGGATGTGCGCAATCCCTGATGCTCGCGTACCAGGCCAATCTCCGACGATCTTCATACATCCGTGATGGAGACTGCGCCCGCGATGATGCGGATGTTAGGGCAACCCCAACCCTCGCCTTCATCATGACCCCTCGCTCCATCGCTGCCGCCATCTCCGCGCTCATCCCGATTGGCATCAGCGCAACCGCGGCCCAAGCCCCGGTTCCAGCCGGCATGATCGTCACCGCGAACATGACGGCGAGCTCGGTGTCGCTCGTCGACGCGGTCACGGGCAAGACGCGCGCGACGTTGCCAGTCTCGGCGGCGCCGCACGAAGTCGCGATCTCGCACGATGGTCGCACGGCGGTCGTCTCCATCTATGGAGATCGCGCCAGCGTCGGCAATTCGCTCGTCGTCATTGATGTCGGCAGCGCCGCGCTCGTGCGCACGATCGACCTCGGCGACTACAAGCGGCCCCACGGGATGGCCTTTCTCCCCGGCGACGCGCGTCTGCTCGTGACGTCCGAGGCAACACAGAAGCTGCTGGTCGTCGACATCGCAAAAGGTGCGGTCGACACGATCGTCGCCGTGGGCCAGCCGGCGATGCACATGGTGGCCCTCGTGCCGGATGGCCGCAGCGCCTACACCACCAACATCGCGGCGAACTCCGTCAGCGCGATCGACGTGGCGACGCTGAAGGTTCGCACCACGATGCCGGTGGGTGCGCGCATCGAGGGGATCGCGGTCACGCCGGATGGGAGGGAAGTGTGGGTCGGTGGGAAAGACGGCCGTCATCAGCGATGCGGTGAACGAGCGCATCGTGGTCGTCGACGTCGCGACGCGGGCAATTCGCGCCACGATCGGGCCCGGCGCCGAGACGTCACCGCAAGCGTATCGATGTCGCCCGATGGCGAATTTGCCTTCGTCACCCTCAAGGCGGTCGGTCAGGTGGCGATCGTCGATCTGGCTAGCGGCAAGATTGCCGGGCGCATCACCGTCGGTGGCGGCTCGGACGGCGTCGGCTTCTCGCCGGCTCGCTGAGCGCCGCGGCGCTGCTCACTGTGGCACGAGCAGCGTGAAGGGCCAGACGTAGGCCTCGAGCATCACCAGCACGCCCACGAGCGCGGCCAGCGCGATGCTGTGAAAGAATACGAAGCGCAGGATGCGCCATTCGTGCCCATACCAGTGCGTGGCCGTGCTCGCGACGACGATGCTCTGGGCGTCGATCATCTTGCCCATCACGCCGCCGGAGCTGTTGGCCGCCGCCATCAGAATGGGACTGACGCCCACCTGCTGCGCGGTCACGCGCTGCAAGCTGCCGAACAACACGTTCGATGACGTGTCCGATCCGGTGAGCGCCACGCCGAGCCAGCCGAGCAGCGCGCCGAAGAAGGGATAGAGCACGCTCGTTCGCGCGAAGGCGAGTCCGAGAATGGCGTCCTCGCCCGAGTAGCGCGTCGTGTAACCGAGCGCGAGCATCGCCGCGATCGTGAGCAGCGAGTGGCGCACCAGCACGATGGTGCTCCAATACGTGCGCAGCATCTCGCGCGGCGAGTACCGCATCAACGTGCCCGCGATAACCGCTGCGACGAGAATGGCGGTGCCCGTGGCCGAGAGCCAGTTGAAGGTGAACACCGCGCCCTCCGCGGTTGGCGCCGCGACGACGGGTGGGACGCGGAAGACGAGCTTGTCCAATCCCGGGACCGCGAACCTCGGCGCCGAGAGATGATTGAGCGCGTCCTTCATCGCCGGCAAACCCCACGCAAATACCACGACGCTGAGCACGATCCATGGCAGCCACGCGCGAAGGCGGGGCAGCGCCGGCAGCGCCGGGGCGTCAGCGGCTGCCGCAGTCTCCCACAGCGTCCTCGGTCGCCACCGCCGCAGAAACCAGGTCAGCGTCGCGATCGATGCCAGCGACGCCACGATGTCGACGAGCCATGGCCCGTGAAAGTTCGACACCAGAAACTGCGGGATGGCGAAGGCGAGTCCGGCCACGAGCAGTGCAGGCCACACGTCGAGCATCCCACGAAATCCGGCGTAGGCGCAGATGAGCCAGAAGGGAACGATGACCGCGAAGATCGGCAGTTGCCGGCCGACCATCGCGCTGAGCGAGAACAGATCGAGCCCTGTCACCCCTTGCAGTGCGATGATCGGCGTCCCCAACGCGCCGAAGGCGACGGGCGCCGTGTTGGCGATCAGCGACAGTCCGGACGCCTCGAGCGGCGAGAAGCCGAGTCCGATCAGCAACGCACCGGTGACGGCGACGGGCGTGCCGAATCCGGCCGCGCCCTCGAGGAACACGCCGAAGCAGAAGGCGATCAGGAGCAGCTGCAACCGCCTGTCGCGCGTGACGCCCGTGATGCTCGCGCGCAGCTCGGTCAGCAGCCCGCGCTCGTTGGCGAGCTGATACAGAAAGAGCACGTTGAGGATGATCCAGCCGATCGGAAACAATCCGTACGCGGCGCCGAGCGCAGCGGCGCGAAATGCCAACTGCGGCGGCATCCCGATGACCGCGACGGCGACGAGCAATGCCGCCGCGAGTCCGACCAACGCCGCGGTGTGCGCGCGCACGCGTCGCCAGGCGAGCAGGCCGAGCAGCACGATCAGTGGGAGCGCAGCGGCGAGCGCCGAGAGCGCGTGATGGTGCAGGGGATCGTACTGCTGGTTCCATTGCATCGAGTCACGTCCGCGGCTTGCACGCCAGGGGTTGGCGTGCGATCATCTCGTCCTCTGACGTCAGGAGCGAGTCAGGCACGAACGTACGTCGCGTCACCCACTTCGTCACGCCGCGCCCGAGGCGCTCCCGCCATACCGCTGCATCTTCTCCTCGCCGCGCTAGCCGCCGTCGCCGGCGACACCACGCTCCGCTACGACGGGCGCCTGCAACAGCTTCGTGTGGCCGTGCCCCGGATCGAGGCGGCAGTGACCGTCGATGGGTCGTTGACGGAGGAGGCCTGGAAGCACGCCGCCGTGCTCGCAGGCTTCTCGCAGTTCTCCCCGGTCGACGGGCGCGCCGCAGACGACTCGACCGAGGTGCTCGTGTGGTACTCGAGCACCGCCATCCACTTCGGCGTCCGCGCGTTCGAAGCGCATGGCGCGGTCCACGCGACGCTTGCCAATCGCGACAAGATCGCATCGGACGATTTCGTGCAGATCCTCCTCGACACCTTCGACGACCATCGCCAGGCTTACGTCTTCGGCGTGAATCCGCTGGGCGTGCAGGCCGACGGCATGCTGAATGAGGGAAACCAGTCACGTACCGCCGGCTTTGGCGGTGCCGCCGCCGTGCGCGATACCGTCGACCTGAGCGCCGACTTCATGTACGAGTCGCGTGGGCACGTCACGCCGTTCGGCTACGAGGTCGAGATACGCGTCCCCTTTCGCGCGCTCCGCTACGGCGCCGGCAAGTCGCTCACCTTCGGCATTCAAGTCGTTCGCCAAGTGCAGCATTCCGGCTTTCAGGATACGTGGACGCCGACGAAGCGCGCGGCGGCGTCGTTCCTCGGGCAATCCGGAGAGCTCGTTGGATTGTCGGAATTGAGTCGCGGTCTGGTCTTCGACGTGAATCCCGAGCTCACCGCGGTTCAGAATGGCGGGCCTCGCTCAGCACCTGCTGCGGGCTGGAGCTACAACTCACCGCACGCCCAGCTCGGCGGCAACGTCCGTTACAGTCTCACCAACAACCTCACGCTGAACGCGACCGTGAAGCCCGACTTCTCGCAGGTCGAGGCCGATGTGCAGCAAGTCGTCTACGATCCGCGCAACGCGCTCTTCTATCCGGAGAAGCGACCGTTCTTTCTCGACGGGCTCGAGCAGTTCGACACGCCCAACCGATTGGTGTATACACGGCGCATCGTGCAACCGACGGCGGCGGTGAAGCTCACCGGCAAGGTTGCGGGGACGAACATCGCCTTGCTGTCCGCGCTCGATGATCCGAGCACGTCGCCCACCGGCAACCGGCCGCTCTTTGACATCGTGCGGCTCCGGCGCGACGTGGGGCGATCGAACACGATCGGGATGGTGTTCACCGATCGCGAAGATGGGAGTCTGTACAACCGCGTGGGCGAGTTCGACGGTCGCGTCGTGTTCGGCGGTGTCTATAGCGCGCGCGCGCAGCTCGGCATGAGCGCGACGAAAAATCTCAACGATCGCGCTCCGCTGTTCGAGGGGGTGTTTCAGCGCGATGGTCGAACCTTCGGCCTTCGCTGGTCGATCAGCGGAACGCATCCCGACTTCGTCGCGGCGAGCGGCTTCGTCTCGCGGCCCGGTCTCGTGAATCTCTCGCTCGACCAGCGGCTGACGTTCTACGGCAAGGAGGGTGCGTTCCTCGAGAGCTGGACCACCGGCGTCGGGCCGAGCACGAACTGGAACTACAAACGGTTCTGGGCGGGAAAGGGAGGTAACGATCCAAAGCTTCACTTCAACAATCAGCTCAAACTGCACGGCGGATGGACCGTGAGCCCATCGGTCTTCTTCGAATCCTTCAAGTACGATCCGACGCTTTACAGCAACTTTCGGCTTGCCGTGCCCAACGGCCGGGGGGGCGTCGATACGGTGCCCTACGTCGGTGGGCAGCGGATACCGAACCTCGACATCGTGATCGGCTTCAGTACGCCGCAGTGGAAGCACTTCGATCTCGCCGTCCAGACGATCACCGGCTACGACGAGAACTTCTACGAATGGTCGAGTGCGCGCATCGCGCTGATCAACGCAACGGTGAACTGGCGGCCCACGGAGAAGCTGCGCATCAACGGCTTGTACTCGCACCAGGAATTCATTCGCCGCACCGACAACAGCGAGGTCGCCATCCGCCGCATCCCTCGCCTGAAGGTCGAGTACCAGCTCTCACGCCCGATCTTCATCCGGCTCGTGGGGCAGTACGACTCGCAGTTTCAGGACGCGCTGCGGGACGACTCGCGCACCGGTCTTCCCATCCTCACCTACGACCCGAAGACGCGCACGGTGGTGCAGTCCAAGCGCTTCTCGGCGAACGCTCTGCGGGGTGACGCACTCTTCTCCTATCAGCCGACCCCGGGCACTGTGCTCTTCCTCGGCTATGGCAGTAGCCTGATCGAGGAGGATGCCTTCGCATTTCGCGAGCTCCAGCGCAAGAGCGATGGCATTTTCGTCAAGCTCTCGTACGTGTTCAGCTCCGGTAGACGCTGACGCCTCGCGATCCCGTCGGCACAACAGCAACGGCC
>JALZAE010000618.1 GCA_030948535.1 Gemmatimonadota bacterium
GTACCGCGACAGCGCCTCGTCCTCGATGCGATTCGAGAGGACGGGGGCGAGGTCGCCGTCACATCCGCGCCTAGCTCTCCAACACCGCGGCGTGCGACGATCACAGGCACAGTCCTCGACAGTGCAAACGGCGGCCCTGCCAGCGGAGCATGGGTCGCGCTCGCCGGCACGGCGTTTCAGAGCGTAGTGGCGTCCGACGGGCGTTATGCGTTGGACTCTGTCCCAGTGGGCGTATACGTCCTCACCGTGCGGCACGCTCGCCTTGATGCGATCGGATTCCCCCCAGTGCGTCGAACGATCACAATCGATGATGGCCGCTCTCAAGAGATCGACCTCGCCTTGCCGTCAACCGCCACGATTCGCCGAACGCTCTGCCCAAAGCCGCTCACTGTTGAGCGTGCGGGCATCGTCGCTGGGGTCGCGCGGAGGGGTGATGGTTCGCAGGTCGCAGGCGCCGCTATCGAGGCACGGTGGACGGAGTTCGCGAAGCGTGGGGCCGGCAGCGCAACAGGATTCGAGGCCACAGGTGTGACCGCAAGCACGATCGCCGACGGAGAGGGACAGTTTCTCCTTTGCGGAGTGCGCACCAATCAGTCAGTCACGGTCATCCTTCGTGACAGTGGCATAGTGCGCGCGACGACTACGATCCGAGCAGACTCGCTCGGCGTTGTTGCGTTGACCATTCCGCTCAGGGGCGCACCGGTGCGCGACGCGGCGCCGCGCGATGCCTTGCCGGGCCGAGTCGGGGGAGTGGTGACTTCGCTGACCACGGGCGCAGAAACAGTCCCTGTGCCGGATGCGGAGATCCTCCTGTCAGAGCTCCGCCGTTCGAGCCTCGCCGATGCGCGCGGGCGGTTTCTCTTCCAGGGCGTGCCACCCGGTTCCTATCGCGTCCTCGTGCGCCATCCAGGCTTCCGGCCAGTCTCTGGGACTCTCACGCTGACCGCCGGAGACTCGGTCGACCTCGCGTTCCGAATGACGCCATCGCTTTCGTTCCTTGATACGGTGCACGTTGCCGAGCGCAAGCTCGGCGCCGGCTCTCAGGAAGAGTTC
Source organism: Gemmatimonadota bacterium (assembly GCA_030948535.1). Lineage (GTDB taxonomy): Bacteria > Gemmatimonadota > Gemmatimonadetes > Gemmatimonadales > Gemmatimonadaceae > JALZAE01. The sequence goes on from JALZAE010000618.1 coordinate 1,054, forward strand.
GAGCGGCGTCGCGCGGCGGGGTTCGGGAAGTTCATCACACGCGAGCAGCTCGACCAGCGGGAGGTGTCGTCCCTGGCGGACATAGTCCGATCCAAAGTGGGCCAGGTTCAGCTGATTCATCTGGCTAGCGGCGGGTGGGCGATCGCGAACAGCCGCGCCTCGGCCTGCCTCAGCATGAACTGTCCCCAGCAGCCGATCTGCTTCATGACCATTTGGATCGATGGCCAGCGCATTTACCATCCAGGTCGTCCGGATCCTCCCGACCTTAACGCCTTCAGCCCGACGGACCTTGCTGGGGTCGAAGTCTATCGTAGTGCTGCGGAGACGCCACCGGAGTTCAACGCGACGGATTCTCACTGTGGCACTGTCGTGCTGTGGACGCGTCTGGGCCAGACGCGTTAGCAACGCTGTCGTGAAACGCACGCGCGAACGAAAGCCTATTGGTCCCAGCTGATGGACAACTCGTGGTCATGTGCGCACTATCGTGTTTCTCCGTTGGAGCGCCGTGATGAGGTTCGTGTCTTCCAGATTCAACAGACTATCGTCAGATCCGACGCGACTTCGTCGAAGATAGGCGCGTGAATAGGATGATCGCGGTGTGGATTGCGGTGTAGATTCGACCACTCCAATAGCGATATTGTTCTCTGTGATTCCGGGCAGATCGCGCCGTCCGCCCTATGAAAAGCGGCATAGCGCCGTGATCCGGAATCTTTGATGGCTGCCTGATAAGCGTGAGGCGTGCCGCTCCGCGTCGTGTTCGACAATCCGAAGACCGTCGTGCGGCACGAGTACTGTCCCGGTCCAGCGAATACCTGCTGGGCCAATCCGCTCGTGACCGTCAGTGAAAATCGCGACTGCGATACCGCACCATCTTGTCATGCTCTGATGCCGAGTCTCGTCGATGTCCGCCGGCCCGAGCGATTGGAAGCGCCGGCCGACGACCGAGATGAGAGTCGCGTTGCGCTCGACGATGCCGTAGACGACGAGCAGCGTGCTGCGCCACCCGACTTCGTGATTCGCCTCGTCGCGTTCGCGTGAAACGACGACCTGCACCTGTCCGTGCTCGTCCTCGAGGAGCAGGAACACCGTTCCCTTGCCGACTCGGGTCGCTGATGGACATGACCAGGCCGGCCACAACGACGCGCTCGCCGCCGCGACACCGGGCGAGCGCGGCCGTCCTGATGATGCGTCGGATAGAATATGGACCGTACTTCCCGTGACGATTTCTTTCCGGATCGGCGCATGGCGCTCGGCTGCATCCCGAGCACATACGCGCCCACCCCACCCCGCCAGCGTTACCCACAGGTTCGAGTACGGACCGAAGAAGTGCACCTGCATGATAAACTCCGGGAGGGGCCTCCGAGAAATACAGGCCCAGGTACACGAACGCCTCGAATCGCAAGAAGGCGCGCTGTCATGTCGAGTTTCCAAATTCGTCCCGGATCGCGCGCGTGGCCGCGTGATAGCCGCACATGCCGTGCACGCCGCCG